>CASEOP010000033.1 GCA_949289505.1 uncultured Mycoplasmatota bacterium | reverse complement strand
TTTAAAATGTAGTCAAAGTAATGACTTATTTACGATATCAAGTTCAAGTAAAGGAAATAAAAAATTAACCAATCCTATTGGTTTAATAACAAGTGATGAAGTAGTATTTGCCGGAGGATTTGGAGGAACAAGTAATAGCAATTATTACCTATATACAAATAGTGAGTATTGGACAATGTCTCCGTCTTACTTTAACGGCAGTTATGCGGGCGTGTTTTATGTGGATTCGTCTGGCCTCCTCCACTACCACAGCGTGGGCAACGCGCGTGGTGTGCGCCCAGTAATTAATCTAAAGGCTGATGTTAAATTTACTGGAAGTGGAACAACTGATAATCCGTATGTTGTATCTTAGATTTTACTAATATATTTTTGTAGTAATAATACATAAATTATCTATAACAATGTGAAAATATTTATAATTATTTTCACATTTTAATTTATAAAGTATTTATTTTCGTTTTAAATTCTTACCAAGAGAACCCCCTAATAAACCACTAATAATAAGAATAACATAATATATTAATCTATCAATATTAAAAGGACTCTTAAATACAATTAAATTAATTAATATTAAAAATATAACAAACAATAAAGCCAACTTTAACCCAAGTATAATACCTCTTTCCTTTGTTTTTCTACTAGCAAGTATAGTAATAACAAAAAAACTTAAAGCCGTTAATATCACTGATATTTTACTTATTGTAACACTTTTAATTCCCATTAAATTAATTAAAGAAGTTATAAGCGCAATAACAACAATAAATATAATAAATAAACCATAATATTTTAAATAATTTAATAATTTATTCACTTAAATCACCTAATAAAATATATTAAGTGATTAAAAAATTATTACTTATACCATAATAAATATAGGTGATTTAATGGAATTATTTAATGTAATATTTCGTACTTTATTTTTTTATTTCTTTATAACACTAGCTTACCGTATAATGGGTAAAAGAGAAGTAGGCCAATTAGGTATAATAGATTTAATAGTATCTATCTTAATCGCCGAATTAGTAGCTATAAGTATTGAAAATATAAATGACTCTATGATACTTACTATAGCCCCCATATGTTTATTAGTTATCCTAGAATTATTACTTGCTTACATCTCTATAAAATCCCGTGCTTTTAGAACCATATTTGGCGGTAAACCATCTTTAATTATCGTAAATGGCAAAATAAATTATCATGAAATGGTTAAACAAAGATATAGTATGGACGATTTATTATTAAGCCTAAGGCAAAAAGAAATAAGAAATATTGAAGAAGTTGAATATGCTTTTTTAGAACCCAATGGCAAATTATCAATTTTTAAATATAATTTTTTCAAGCTAAAAAGTGCTTATCCCATGCCTTTAATAGTTGATGGCACTATTCAAGATAAAGCCTTAAAATACATTCACAAAACTAAAATATGGTTAGAAAGAGAATTAGAAAGGAAAAAATTAAATTTAAAAGATGTATTTTATGCTTTTTATAAAGGTGGTAAAATATACTTAGTCAAAAAAAATGAAACAATTAGCTAAAAAGTTATTTAATAAAATAGATAACTTTTTTTTAATGAGAATAGACTAAAACCCATTAATTTGATACAATTATATTGGTGATAAAAATGATTAAAATAGTTTTTATGGGCACACCAGACTTTGCTGTACCCATACTAGAAACTTTAATAAAAAAAGAAGAAGTTGTATTAGTAGTGACGCAACCTGATAAATATGTAGGCAGAAAAAAAGTTTTAACGCCATCTCCTGTTAAAAATAAAGCTTTAGAAAATAATATACCTGTTTTTCAACCTCTAAAAATACGTGAAGATTATGAACTAATAAAAAAATATCAACCTGATTTAATCGTAACATGTGCCTATGGTCAAATAATACCTAAAGAATTACTAGAACTTCCCCCTCTAGGATGTATTAATGTTCATGCATCTTTACTCCCTAAATACCGTGGGGGAGCACCTATTCAATATGCCCTTAAAAATGGTGATTCTAAAACCGGCATTACTATTATGTATATGGACGAACACATGGATACAGGTGACATCATAAAAATGGATAGTATTCCCATTTTAGATACGGATAATTTAGCTACTTTAAGTGCTAAATTAAGTATTTTAGGTGCAAATCTACTAGAAGAAGTCTTACCAAGTATTAAAAGTAAGACGAATGAAAGAATAAAACAAGATGATAATTTAGCCACTTATGCTTATACCATTAAAAGGGAAGAAGAGCATTTAGATTTTAATAATTTAGCTCTTGATATATATAATAAAGTTCGAGCTTTTAATCCAGCCCCTTTAGCTAATGCAATTATAAATGGTGAGGAAGTAAAGATAATAGAAGGATATGTTGGGGAAGAAAGAAAAGGATTAATAGGTAGTATATGTAATATTAAAAAAGATGAATTTGGTATACAATGTCTTGATAAAGTATTTTATGTTACGCGCTTAAAACCATTTGGTAAAAAAGAAATGTTAGTTAAAGATTATCTTAATGGTATTAAAAAAGAAAATTTATTAAATAGTATAGTAAAGTAGGTATTTAGATGAAAAAGAAAGAAAAAACAGTCAAAACTCCTAGTAAATATAAATTATGGAAACAAGAAATGAAAAAGACACCCAAAGGTAAAGCTATTTTAAAATTGATTTATTGGGGGATCTTTTTTATCGTTTTATTTTCCTTCTTATTTATAGCATCAAGCCTATCTAGTAACTATGAAATAAATAATAATTATGAAAACAATGATAGTGAAGTAAACAAAGAAGAAGAAAAAGAAATAATTCCTAAAACTATTAAAGAGATGGAAGAAGATTTAATAAATAAAACATATAAATATACTTATGATATCAGAGTTATAAATAATACTTATTTATTAGAAGGAACAAAATATGTTGACCATATAGAAGGCTATAAAAGTTCTAATTACAATGGTAACTATGAAGTTATCAAATATTATCTAGATGAAAGTGGTATCTATGAAGTAGTTGATAAAAATTTGGTTTTAATAGAAGATTTTTATCAAGATATAAATAAAGATTTTCTCAATTTACCTAATTTATTTACCATTATTAATAAACTTACTTTAACTTTAGATGAGCAAAATTATGGTTATCCAGTATATAGTGCTCAAGACGAATATTACACCTACACTTTAAATATCAATAAAGATAAAAATGCTATAACTGATATATCTATTGTATCTATAGATGGCAGTATAACCTATTTATATACGTTTTCTAATATAGGAGAATATGCTAATGAATAATATATTTAATTTAACTAAGAAAGAATTAGAAACTTATTTTTTAAGTATAGGTGAAAAAAGTTTTAAAGCAACCCAAGTTTATGAATGGTTATATCAAAAAAGAGTTTATGACATTGATGAATTTAGCAATATCAAAAAAGAGATTAGAGATAAGTTAAAAGCGGATTTTACTACTAATTTTATTAAAATAGAAAACAAACAAGTTGACAATTTAACCCACAAATACTTATTCAAACTAATTGATGGTGAATATGTTGAAGCTGTTGTCATGATGCATGATTATGGTATAAGTGTATGTGTTTCTAGTGAAGTAGGTTGTAATATGGGGTGTAAGTTTTGTGAATCAGGACGTCTTAAAAAAGTACGTAATTTACAAGCTTATGAAATAGTCGAACAAATTTTAGTTATTGAAAAAGATTTAGAGAAAAAAATCAACAGTGTTGTCATCATGGGTATTGGTGAACCTTTAGATAATTATGATAATATCATAAAATTTATTGAAATAATAAACGATGCTAAAGGACTACAAATAGGTGCCCGCCACATAACTTTATCAACTTGTGGCTTAATTCCTAAAATATATGAATTAGCAAAATTACCTCTTCAAATAAATCTAGCCATATCATTTCATGCCCCAACTGATGAATTACGTTCTAAACTTATGCCTGTAAACAAAGTGTATAGTATTACCCCTTTAATTAAGGCAATTAAAGATTACTTGCAAGTTACAAGTAGACGAGTGACAATAGAATATGTTATGCTTAATAATATAAATGATAGTAAAGAGTGTGCACTTAAATTAGCTAAATTATTTAAAGGTATGAATATTTATGTTAATTTAATTCCATATAATGAAACTAATCATTTAGAATTTAAAAGAAGCAGTAAAAACAAAATAGAAATATTTTATGATACCTTAAAAAAAGAAGGTATAAATGTTACCGTTCGTAAGGAGTTTGGAAGTAAAATCGATGCTGCTTGTGGACAATTAAGAGGGAGAAAAAACGCATGAAATCATTTTATTTAACCGATACCGGTAAAGTAAGAACTCATAATGAAGATTCCGTTACAATATTAAAAAATGCTAATAATGAGTATTTAATGATTGTATGTGATGGAATGGGTGGCCATCGAAAAGGGGAAGTTGCCTCCTCTATGGCTATTACCACATTAGGAAGTAGATTTAATAAAATATCAAGTATTGGTTCAAAATTAGATGCTGTAAATTGGCTAAATGATAATATTAATGAAATAAATAAAAACATTTTAGAATATGCTAATAACAATCCAGATTCAACGGGTATGGGCACTACTATTGTAACAGCCTTACTAACCCATGATTATTTAATATTTGGCAATATTGGTGATTCATCAGGCTTTGTAATGAAAAATCATCAACTTCATAAAGTTACCAAAGATCATACTTTAGTTAATCTTTTAGTTCAAGCTGGCAATTTAACGGAAGAAGAAGCTAAATACCATCCTAAAAGAAATGTTTTAATGAAAGCTCTAGGCGCTGCCTCTAGTGTTGACCTTGATATATTTGACGTTGTTGATATGACTTTTGATGGAATACTTTTATGTAGTGATGGCTTAACTAATATGCTTACTAAAGAACAAATTGAAAAAGTATTAAATGATAATGAATTAGAAATAGAAGAAAAGATAAGTAAATTAATTCGTAAATGTAATGCTAGAGGGGGAACAGATAACATTTCCATTGCCTATTTAGTTATAAACGAAGGGAGCAAAGAATCATGATAATGAAAGGTCAAAAAATAAGCGACCGTTATCAAATCATCAAGTCAATTGGTGAAGGTGGTATGGCTAATGTGTATCTTGCTTATGACACTATATTAGATCGAAATGTGGCCGTAAAAGTTCTTCGTGGTGACCTATCAAATGATGAGAAGTTTGTTAGAAGGTTTCAAAGAGAAGCTCTAGCTGCCTCTAGTCTTACCCACCCAAACATTGTTGAAGTATATGATGTAGGTGAAGATAATGGCGAATACTATATTGTTATGGAGTATATTGAAGGCAAACACTTAAAAAATCTAATTAAAAAAAGAGGCCATTTAACTTTAAGTGAAGCCGTTGATATTATGCTGCAAATAACTGATGGTATGGCTCAAGCTCATGATTCATACATAATTCATCGTGATATAAAACCTCAAAACATCATGATCTTAGAAAATGGCTTAGTAAAAATAACGGACTTTGGTATTGCTATGGCCATGAACGCCACTCAACTTACGCAAACAAACTCTGTAATGGGTAGTGTCCATTATTTGCCACCAGAACAAGCAAGTGGGCAAGGCTCAACCTTACAAAGTGACATATACTCTATGGGTATTGTAATGTATGAGTTAATATCAGGGGAATTACCCTTTAAAGGAGATAATGCTGTAGAAATAGCTCTTAAACATTTAAAAGAACCTATTCCCGATATTAGAGAAAAAATTAATAATGTTCCAAATAGTATTTACAACATTATTAAAAAAGCTACAGCTAAAAATCCCAAAAATAGATATGATGATGCGAGACAAATGCACGAAGATTTACTAACGTGTTTAGATGATACGAGAAAAAATGAGGCCATTATTCATTTTAAATATCCTGAATCAGATACTGATGATGCAAAAATTATGAAGATGGTTAAAGATAATAAAAAAGAAGAAAATGAAAAGAAAAATGATAAGGCTCAAGATGAGGTTATTGCAAAGAAAATAACAGGTGAAGATTTGAAAAAACAAAATAAATTATTAATTATTTTAGCATTTATATTTACCGGTTTAATCGTCGGTATTACCGCTTTAGTTGTTTTTACTCCAATGCTTATGGGCAGTAAACAAATTGAAGTACCGGACGTAACTGGTATGAGTGTAAGTGAAGCAATAGATGCTTTGCAAGATAAAGGCTTTGTTGTAGCTGATGAACAAAAAGAAATATCATCTAGTGAAATAGAAGAAGGAAGAGTTGTAAAAACTAGTCCCGCTATCGGCAGTAAAAGAAAAGAAGGCTCAACTATTACTTTATATGTATCTTTAGGTGACACTCAAATAGAAATAGAAGACTATACTGGCCAAAGTTATTTAGAAATAAAAGGGAAACTAGAAGCCTTAGGTTTATTTGTTCTAGTCGAAAAAGAAGATGTTGAAGAAAACGAAGAAGATGAATACGAAGATGGCAAAATTATTGGCCAATCCGTTGAAGCAGGCGAAAAACTTTCCGCTGGCAGCAACATTACTTTATATATACCTAATATTGTCACTAATTATCCAAATTTTGCAGATGGTAGTTATACCTTAGAAGACATTGAAGAATTTTGTGAAACATATGAGTTAGAATTAAAAATAAAATATACAGAAACTTCTAATTATGAAGAAGGCGACATTATAAGTCAATCAAGACCAGTTGGTCAAAGAGTTGTTTCTGGCCAAACAATCGAAATAGAAATCGCTAAAAAAGCTGAAGATGTAGATATAGAAGAAGAATGTGAGAACGGTTTATGTTAAAAGGAATGATTGTAAAAAATATCAGCAATAGTTATATAGTTAAAGTAAAAAATGATTTTTATGACTGTAAAGCAAGGGGTAAGTTCCGTAATGAAGGACTTACTCCTCTTGTTGGTGATAAAGTATTAATAGATGAACAAAACAATTATATTTTAGATATATTTGACCGCCAAAACGAATTAGTTCGTCCAAGCATAAGTAATGTTGATGCCTCTATCATCGTAACAAGTGTTAAAAAGCCTGATTTATCATTATATTTACTTGATAAATTAATAACCAGCATAGTCTTAAAAAAGGTAGAACCCATAATTTGTTTTACTAAAATAGATTTATTAAATAAAAAGGAATTAAAAGACTTAAAAAAAATCAAAAAATATTATCAAAAAATAGGCTACAAAGTATACACTAATATCCAATATAAAAAAATGTTAAAATATTTAAAAAATAAAACCGTTGTTTTAGCAGGGCAAACAGGCGCTGGAAAGTCAAGCCTATTAAATTTAATTAGTCCTAGTCTTAACTTAAAAACTGATGAAATAAGTGATGCTTTAAATCGTGGCAAACATACAACTAGACATACTGAATTTTATTGGTTAAAAAATGTTTTGATTGCCGATACGCCTGGTTTTTCTGCTTTAGATTTAAAAGAATTTAATCCTGAACAAATCCGCGATTCTTTTGTTGAATTTTCTAAATATAATTGTGAATTTAAAAATTGTATGCATCTAAAAGAAAAAAATTGCGAAGTAAAAAAAGCTGTATCTAAAAATCAAATTTTAAAATCAAGATATGAAAATTATTGTAATTTTATTAAATAGGAGGGTTTATGAAAATAGCAGTTTCTTATCTAAAAAGCAAATATGACAATGATACTACCATTAATTTACTTGAAAAAACAAGTGCTGATTATATTCATGTTGATTTAATGGATGGTATTTTTGTTCCTCAAAAAAACTTTCAATTAAAAGATATAATAACTCTTTTAAAAAATCGAAAAAAGCCTTTAGATATTCATTTAATGGTATTAGATCCCATAAAATATATTGATGAATTAGCCAAACTAAAACCTGAATATATTACTTTTCATCTAGAAGCAACAAAAAACGTATTAGAAACGATTGAAAAAATAAAAAAATACAACCTAAAGGTTGGTCTAACTTTAAAACCAAATACGGATATTTATGAACTAATGCCATACTTATCAATTATTGATTTAGTTTTAATAATGAGTGTAAATCCCGGCTTAGGTGGTCAAGAATTTATAACTGATTCCATTAATAGATTAGATGAATTACAAAAAATAAGACAAGATAACAACTTAAATTTTGAAATAGAAATGGACGGAGGCTTAAATGCCACAACCATCAAATTAGTTTCTTCTCTAGATATAGCGGTAAGTGGCTCTTATATTTGTATGTATGATGATTATCAACATCAAATTAACTCCTTATTAAATAAATAGCATAAGTTCTAAAAATAATTATTTGCTTAAGAATTTGACAAAGATAAATCTTTTATGCTACAATATGCCCACAAGAAAGGAGCTAAAACATGTATTATGATCAATTATTAGCTTTAAGAACATATTTAAAGGTAATATTAATAGATGTTATAAATGATAGAAATAAACCTCTTGCTAGCAAAGAAGCCTATATTGATGAGATACTTCGTAAAATTAGATATGTTGATACGAAAATAAAAACTAGCAAGGCAAAATATTCTAATTGTGGTGTATCAAAAGAAGAAGCTAAACAATATCGTAAAGATGTTAAACATGAATTTTTAACTCAAGTTGCTAATGGATATAGTGTTGAATCTATTGTTGAATTTATTATAGAAAATTATGATAATCCAGGAGTTAACTTAGAAAAAATAATTACTTCTTTAAGAAATAATGGTTATTTTATTTATGAACACCCTAATATTGAAGATACTAAATTATATTTAACAGCGAAAGCAGAAAGATATTTAGAAAATGAAGCAAATGTAAGTTTAAGAAGATAAAACTTACATTTTTTCTTTCTAAAAAAGCTTAATAATGATATAATTAAGCATGTAGTAAAAGAGGCAGTAAAATGAATAGATGTGAAGTAAATATTGAACAATTAAGTCCAATGATGAAACAATATATGAAAATAAAGGACCAATATCCCGAGGAATTATTATTTTATCGTTTAGGAGATTTTTATGAACTATTCTTTGAAGATGGAGTTATCGCATCAAGAGAATTAGAATTAACATTAACTGGTAAGAATGCTGGTTTAAGTGAACGTGTTCCCATGTGTGGTGTACCATATCATAGTGTAACTCCCTACATAGAAAAACTAGTCGAAAAAGGCTACAAAATAGCTATATGCGAACAATTAGAAGATCCTAAAAATGTTAAAGGAACAGTTAAAAGAGGAGTAGTAGATGTAATATCTAAAGGTACTATCATAAATTTAGAATCATTAAATGAACATGATAATAATTATATAGCAAGTGTTCTTGATCTTAATTATTTATACTTAATTACTTATGCAGATATTTCTACCGGCGAATTAAAAAGTTTAAGCTTATCCCATAACAAAACATCTTTAATAAATGAAATTTTAACTTTAGGTATTAAAGAAGTAATTTTAGAAAATAATAGTGATGCTGAATTTATTCATTTACTTAAAAATACTTATGGAATAGAAGTATCTATAAGTAGTGAATATATAACTAGTGGTTACACTAATTTAATTAATTCAGTTACTGATAATTTTGTTAAACAAGGAATAAGACATTTACTATATTATTTAGTCGTAAAAGAATTAAAAGATGTAAATCACATCTCAAAAGTAGAAATAGTAAATAAAAGTGATTATTTAGAAATGGATGTCCATACTGTTAGAAATCTCGAATTAATAGAAACATTAAGATTAAAGGAAAGAACTTATTCTTTATTATGGCTCCTAGATAAAACTAAAACTGCTATGGGATCTCGTAAAATTAAGTCTTGGTTACTAAATCCCTTACGAAATAAAGAGGCTATAATAAAAAGACAAGATAAAATAGAATTATTTAATACTAACTTTATGGAAACTGATGAACTTAGAAACTTATTATATCAAATATATGATTTAGAAAGATTATGTGCTAAAGTAATTTGTGGCAATTTAAATGCTAGAGATTTACTTCAAATCAAAAATTCCTTAAGTGTTTTACCAAGTATTGTTGAAATTTTAAAAAGCATTAAATTAGACTACAACTTAAACACTCATCAAAATCTTTGGAAATTACTAGAAGACAGTATTTATGAAAATCCCCCTATAAGTATTAAAGAAGGCTATTTAATTAAAGATGGTTATAATAAAGAATTAGATGAACTAAAAAGTATTAGGTCAGGTGGTAAAGATTTTATAAGTGAATTTGAAAATAAAATTAAAGAGCAAACGGGTATAAAAAATTTAAAAGTTGGTTTTAATAAAGTATTTGGCTATTATATTGAAGTTTCCAAAGGACAAGTAGAAAATGTTCTCGACTCATGGGGCTGGGAAAGAAGACAAACTTTAACTAATTATGAAAGATATATTTCTCCTGAATTAAAAGAAAAAGAATCTCTAATTTTAAATGCGGAAGAAAAAATATTTGAACTAGAATATAATTTATTTAACCAAATTAGAGACACCATTAAAGAAGAAGTATTAGAAATTAAAAAAACAGCTGATATAATAAGTGAGATAGATGCTTTAATTAGTTTAGCTTATTGTTGTGATGAATACAATTTAGTAAGACCTACTATAAATGATGAATCAAAAATTGAGATAATTGAAGGAAGACACCCCGTTATAGAAAAAGTAAGCAAAGAAGCTTATGTTCCTAATGACATTATAATGGATTCCAAAACGGATATTTTATTAATAACAGGTCCTAATATGAGTGGTAAATCAACTTATATGCGCGAACTTGCTATTATAATTATTATGGCACAAATGGGTTCATATGTTCCGGCTAAAAAAGCTAATTTAAGTATTTTTGATAAAATATTTACGAGAATTGGAGCAAGCGATGATTTAGTAAGTGGTGAATCAACCTTCATGGTTGAAATGAAAGAAGCTAGAAATGCTATTGTTGGCGCAACTAAAAATAGTTTAATTTTATTTGACGAATTAGGAAGGGGTACAGCCACTTATGATGGTATGAGTCTTGCTTGGGCCATACTTGAATATGTAGCCCAAAACATTAAATGTAAAACTTTATTTTCAACTCACTATCATGAATTAACATCATTAGAACAAGAATTTAAAAACATTAAAAATGTTCATGTAGCAGCTAAAGAAGAAGGGAACATGATTACCTTTTTACATAAAGTAAAAAATGGTCCGGCCGACAAAAGTTATGGTATCCATGTTGCAAGATTAGCCAAAATGCCTGATGAATTATTACAGCGAGCTGAAACTATTTTAGCTGGTTTTGAAAGAGAAGAAAAACAAAATAAAACTATAAATACTACTAAACAACTAAGCATGGTATTTGAAGAAGACCAAAAGGACGAATTAAGGGAAAAATTAAAAACTATTGACCCTCTTCATATTACTCCTATGGAAGCATTAAAAATTCTTTTTGAATTAAAAGAAATAAAGTAAATGTTAAGTATTAAAGGAATTAATATCCAAACTTGAAAACCCCAAATATTTATAATATAATTAATGGTAGGTGATTTAAATGGCAACACGTAGTTTATTAAGAGAAAAAATAATGATTATCTTATATCAATATGATTTAATGAGTAGTAATAAACTAGCTTGTGATATTGAAGATATTATTAAAGACAATATTGATTTTGAAAATGATTTTGTTAAAGATATGGTATATGGCGTCATAACCTATAAAGATGAGTTAGATGCTTTAGCAAATAGTAAAATGAAAGACTGGGACATAACGAGAATTGATAAAACAGGAGCAGCCATATTAAGATTAGCTATTTACGAACTAAAATATACAGATACACCATTTATTGTTGTAATAAATGAAGCCATAGAACTAGCTAAAAAATACAGTGATGACAATGTAAGAAAAATAATTAATGCTGTTTTAGATAAGATAGTTAAGGAAGAAAATGTTTAAATTAACTAAAAAACTTAATAGTGAAATTATAAACACAACTAATACATGTCACATTGGCACTATCAATGTATCGGGAATAAATTATTATGTAAAACCTGATAACGAAAAAAAAGAATTAATTGGTTTTTCCTTAGCTAAATTTTATAATTTACCATCTATCCCGTATTATTACCTTTGTATACGCGGTAAATATTATGCCGTCTCAAGAGATTTAAAAGATTTAGGAAATTTTATAGTCGCTGAACAATTATTACAAGAAGAAAGAGACTTAACTACCATTATTAATAAACTTAGAACTTTTAGTTTTTATAGTAAAGAATTAGAAAAGCAAATTTATCAAATGTATTTTTTTGACTTTTTATTTTTAAACACTGATGGTTATCCTAGAAATTATGGCTTTTATAAAAATGGTTCTACTTGGGGACTAGTTTTATTTGATCACATGAATATTTTTGATATTTTATATCCCTTAGCTATGCGCTTTAATCCTATAAATTTTATTGATAATGCTAGTATAAGTGCATATTACAAAGATTTAGAAGATTTATTAAATGTAATCCCTCAAGATATAGAGTGGGAGTTCAAAAAAATGTATGAAACATATACTATTGAAAAAGTAAAAGAAATATTAAATAAATTAGAATTGCAAGATGTTAAATTACTAATGAGTATATATGAACCTCATTATAATAAAATAGGTGAAATTTTAAATAGAGGTGTTAAATATGCAAGATAAATATATAAGTATCGGCACTCTTAATGAATACGTAAAAAAGATGTTTGATGAAAATCTTTTTTTAAGGAAAGTTTATTTAAAAGGAGAAATATCTAATTTTAAAAATCATACAAGAGGACATTTATATTTTACTTTAAAAGATGATACATCAAGAATTAGTGCTGTAATGTTTTATAATAGTGCTATAAGCTTAAATTTTACTCCTGAAGATGGTATGAATGTTTTAGTTGAGGGAAGAATATCTTGCTATCCAGCTAATGGAACTTATCAAATATATGTTGATAAAATGGAAGTTGATGGCTTAGGGGCACTATATATTAAATTTGAAAAATTAAAAGAAAAGTTAGCTAAAGAAGGTTTATTTGCTCCCGAACACAAAAAGCCAATCAAAAGAATTCCTAAAAGAATAGGTATCATAACAGCTCCTACAGG
>CASEOP010000032.1 GCA_949289505.1 uncultured Mycoplasmatota bacterium | reverse complement strand
CACTTCACCGTATGAAGTCTATGAGACTACATACGGATTTGTACTAGTGCCAGTGCCTCCAGTTATTGTTACACTAGCCTTTAGATTTATTACTGGGCGCACACCACGCGCGTTGTTCACGCCGGTGTGGCCGAGGTAGCCATTCGAATGCACATAAAACACGTAAGCAGAACTGCCGTCAAAGCGATACGGAGACATTGTCCAATAAGTTTGTCCTGTATATAGGTAATTGCTCTCTGTACTACCACTCCAAGGTAATCCTGCCATTATTACTTCATCTGCTGTTATTAAGCCTACTGGTATTTTATATAAATCGCCACTATTACCACATTTAAATGTTGGATTTACATTACTACTTATTACTAATCTACCATATGCCGCATAGTATATAGTACTACTTGGTTGACTACTCCACGAATAACCACTTGCCATATTTCTATCCCCACAAAAGCCTACATTACTATCTATATCATCTGCATAATCCGAACCTGAAAGTCCACTTGATATATACCAATTATTTAATGCTTTTAATATTGTACTATTACTGCTTGTTCCTCTTTGACTTTCTGTTGCATATTTCAATCCTACATATTCACTTCGATCATAACTGCTATTAAATGCACTTTCACTTGATAATCGTGTTCCTGTTCCTGTTGCATTTGCACTTGTTCCTTGGTATATCATTCTTATACTTCCATCACCGTTTATCCTAATTATGCGCCAATAGAATTCAGCAAATTTTACCCAGTTATCCGTTGGATTACCAGCAAAATAGTATACTTCGCCATAATCATCGTGTTGAGCGCTGTTAGCCGACTTATATATTGTTCCTGTTGTTGATGTTTCCACTTTACTTGATGTTGTTAATGGAAATGTTCTTGTTAGTACTGTTGAGTAGTTCGCTAAGATTGTTTCACTAGCTGGCGGAACATATTCATCAAAGTACAAATAACACTCCGTTCCACTCTTTGTTAAATTAGATGTGATTAATTCACTATTTTCCCATCTTACTGTTGCTCCATTACTACATACACTTTTCTCAGCATTTAATTGATATCCACTTTGTGGTATATCAGCTACTTCTTCATATGTTCCATCTTCTTGTTTTACGTATGCTGCTACAATATTAATATCAGGTGTTGCATCGCTTTCTCCAACAGTTACTTTACCACTAAATGAACCACCTATATCACTATTTTGATTTTCATCTAAATTTGGATATTCTAATATTATATAATAATATTGAATTAAACCTGTAGGTGATGATGTTATAAATTCATCACTTACAAGTACAGTTTTATTTTCTCCACTATTAATTGTTCCTGTTGCTATGGGTGTTCCTAAACTATCAATATTACTTGTACTACATTCTTCATAATACATTAAAGCTCCATCTACTACTCCCTTAGTTTTATCACAACTAACCGTTACACTTACTTCATTACTAGTTTTATATATAGTGTAATTTAATGGGGTATTTAATGTATTTGTTCCATCATATATTAAATCATATGGTATCAATTCATTATCACCTGTAGCAGTCACTTTTACACTTGAAACATTTTGATGACCTGGATAAATATTTAAATCATTAAATGTAAGTGTTCCTTCTACTTTTAACTCAGAACTCTGAATTTTAGCTGTTGTAAACTCCGTTTTACTTCCACTACCACTACTTAAGAGAGTACTACTAAAATAAGCAAATGACACTCCTATTACCACCATTAAAGACGCTACTATAATTATTAATTTCTTATTTTTTCTCACAATTTCCCGCTCCATTTCCTATTTACCATGAATAATACCACACTTTAAAAAGTATTACATGCCATTCGACAAAACATATCAAAACTTTCATATCATATGTTTTTCTACTATATATTTCTAGTATACAAAATTATTGAGTAAAAATCAATAATTTTGTGAATATAAACAGCAATTAGTCTATAACTCATTTAATCATAATAAAATACTTTCAAAGAGACAAAAGAGAGTGATTAATATGCGATTAAAAGAAATACGTGAAAATAGTGAACTTAAACAATTTACTGTAAGCAAACTATTAAATGTAACAAGAGCAACTTATTCCTTATGGGAATTAGAAATAGACTTAATTCCCTTAAAAAGACTTAATGATTTTTGTAATATATTTAATTGTAGTATTGATTATGCTTTAGGTTTAAGCAAAGAAAAAAAATATAAGCATCAAAAAAAAGAAATAAATATAAATATAAGTGCTAAAAGATTAAAAGAAGAACGAAAAAAACACAAACACACTCAAGAATACTTAGCTCATAAATTATCTATAAATCGTAGTTTAATAAGCAAATATGAAAAAGGTCATACCCTTATAAGTACAACCTTTTTAATTGAATATACTAAACTATATCACATATCAAGTGATTATTTATTAGGCAAAATAAATGATAAAATAATTTTAAACAATATCAACTCTACTACACACATTTAAAGAATAATCACTAAATTCTTTTTTCAAATACTTCGGATATGCTGCTGCCCCAATCATAGCTGCATTATCCGTACAATAAAGAAGTCTAGGAATCAAAAGCTTAACATTATGTTTATGACAAACTTTCTCCATTTCTTCTTTTAAATATTTATTAGCTGATACTCCCCCAGCTATAACAAGAGTATTTAACCCCGTATTATTAAAGGCAAGCTCTACTTTTCTAACCAATTCATCTATAGCTACATCTTGAAAAGATTTAGCTAAATCTTCTTTTCTAATACTATTACCCCGTAAACTTTCTTTATGAACCAAATTAATAACAGCACTTTTAAGTCCACTATAACTAAAATCATAAGTATCATCTATAACCGGCTTAGGTAAATCATAAGTATGTTTCCCCTTTAAAGCCAATTTTTCTATATTAGGACCCCCAGGATAAGATAATCCTATAACTCTAGCTACTTTATCATAAGCTTCACCAATGGCATCATCTAATGTTTCTCCAAGCTTTTTAAACTTATAATCATCTTCCATCACCAGAAGTTCCGTATGCCCACCACTAACAATTAAAGCAAGTAATGGATACTCTAACTTATCTTCTAAATTATTTGCATATATATGGCCTATTAAATGATTAACTGCTATTAAAGGTTTATTATATATTAAAGCAAGCATTTTAGCCGCCTCTACCCCAACCATTAAAGAACCAGTAAGTCCAGGAGCATAAGTAACTGCTATGGCATCTACATCTTTAATTTGCATACCCGCTTTATCCAAGCAATCTTCTAAAACCACAGTTATAGCTTCCGTATGCATTCTACTAGCTATCTCAGGCACTACTCCCCCATATTTTTTATGAGTATCTATTTGTGTATTAATAGCTAAACTTACTACATCACAACCATTTTTAACAATAGCTACACTAGTTTCATCACAACTAGATTCTATTGCTAGAATATAAACATCTTTCATAAACTACTCACTTTCTCTAACCATCAAATAAGCATCATCTCCATTAGAATAATACTTTTTTCTAGTATTAACCACTCTAAACCCAAACTTATCGTATAAACCTAATGCTTCTTTATTATTACATCTAACTTCTAACGTAATCATTTTCAAATTCTCATCTAATTCTGTAATTAAATAATCTAATAAATTAGAAGCTATTTTTTTTCTTCTATAAAGAGGATCTACAATTATACCTAAAATATCACAAGTCTCAATTAAATCAGTTGCTATAATAAATCCTACAATATTATCATCTACTTCATAAACATAAACTTTCGTAATTCCATCACTAAGCATTTCCCCAAGAGAATAAACTTTCGAAAAATTATCTTCTAACAAATTACCTAATTCATTTATTCTCGGAATATCTAAAACTAATGCTTCTCTAATCATTTATCCACCTCTATTTTTTTAACATAAATAGGTTTTACTACATGAGGATTAATACTCCTTTTATTTAACATAAAATTATAAACTTTATCAAGTAACACTTCATCATCAATTAAAATATCTTTATAACTATTTATATCTTTATTATTAATATAAAAATAATCTCCAACTAATTCATGCCTATTATTAAATTTACCACCAAATACACCATTTTTATCTTTAATACCAATCATAACCTCTTTATCATATTTTAAAGCTACTGCCTGTAAATAACTCAAAACTTTTATTGGAACACCTTTACAAAAACCAACCATTTTAGCCACAACTATCCCTAATCTAACACCCGTAAAAGAACCAGGCCCATTAATAACTATAATACTATCTAAATCATCAAAATTAACTCTATTTCTTTCTAATAATAATTTTAAAGATGATACTAAATAAGATGAATGTTTGCCATCACTTTTAATTATTTCATCTTCTACTTTTCCATTTTTAAATAAAACTAGTTGTAATTTAATATAATGTGTATCAATATAAAGTGTATACATATAACCCTCCTTTAGAGCACAAAATCTCACTATCAAGTGAGATTATAAAACAGCATTACACAATTCTTCATATTTATCTCCATGTGGAGTAAATACTAAAACTCTTGTATTTTCATCAACAATCTTATAATTAATATCAAGTCTTTCTTCAGGAAGTCTATCTTCAATTAATTCTGCCCATTCTATAATACAAATACCCTCTTTATTAAAATAATCCTCAATTCCAAATTCATCATTCTCATCAATCCGATAAACATCCATATGATATAAAGGCATCTCACCATTAACATATTCCTTAACAATCGTAAAAGTAGGTGAAGTAATATTATCTTTAATACCTAAAGAAGCTGCAAACCCTTTAACAAAAACCGTTTTCCCACTTCCCAAATCTCCATTTAAACATATAACCATCCCAGAAAACTTCTCACTTTCAATATTTTCTGCTAAAGTTAATGTATCCATAACACTTTTTGATGTAAACTTATAATTCATGTAACTCACCTAAGGCTATTATAACAAAAGAGAATCCTAATATACAACCCATTTTTTATATAATTGACAAAAAAACATATCATATATTTTTACCTTAGAAAATTCTATTCTTTATTATATTATTAAAACATATTAAAATATATATGAGGTGTGAAAATGGATTTTGTTGTAAGACAAACAAGGCAAAAAGATCCAGCTAGTTACAAGTCTTTATATATTAAAGATGCTCTGTTAAAAGAAGTAGAAAAAATAGCAAAAGATAATGGCACCTCTTTTAACAATGTAGTAATTAGTATGATCGAAGCCTGTATCTATGGTAATGGTGAGGGCCAAGAAAAAAATAAAGTAAGAAATTAATTTATTTTTGATAGATACTAACCTCCTTGAAGTTCACAGCTCAAAAAAACAGCTTCCATTTAAAGCTGTTTTTTAATTATATAAACTACTCAAATTATCAATAAAAGCAATTCTATTACCACTCAAATCTAAATAATAAGCATAGACTGTTTTTTTAGAATAAGCATTTTTTTCTTTAACACTAAAAGCTATTTGATAGCCAATATAACCATTTTCATCAATATTTTTAACTAATTCATAATCAGGATTAGCTACTTCTAAATCTTTACCCGTCTTATTTTCTAATTCATAAACTTCTTTTATTAATTTTTGATATTCTCTATTTCCTACAATAGTGGCTGCATTCGCATGATTACCCGTAATTTCCGTATAACTAACCGCACAATCCCCACTAACAGCATAAGCTAAAGGATATTTAGCATCATTTTCATTTTTACCATAACCACAAGCATAAGAAATATTATTATTGTTATTTTCTGAATTATCTTCCTTATCATTTGGTACTACCGCAACCGGTTTATCCTCACTAGGAGTATTTGCCTCAGGTTTACTTGGACTAGGAGCAGTAGGCTTTTTATTTCCTGTAGAGCCACTATTTGTTGTATTACCCCCTTGAGTATTAGTATTATTATTAGTAGTTACTTCTTCTTTAATTTCTTCTTCAACATTTTCTTGTTGTTCATCATCAACTTTATAATTTAAAGTATTAACAATTGTATCACTTTCATTATTACATACAAGTTTTACTTCTAAACGATATAATTCAGCGCTTGTCTTAGTTATTTTAGCATAACTTTTATTTACATCACAACTATTACCCTCTTCATCTCTAAATTCAATTAAAAGTTTTTTATTATACATTTCTTTCAAAGTAATACTAGCACTATCATCAATATCACTTGGTAACTTAGAACCGGTAAAATATTCTTCTGCAGCATCTCTCATCAAACCAAGATTTTTTCCAAAATTAGACTCATTATCATCTTTTTTAAATAAGGATATAATCCATAATATAATAAAGACCACAATTAATAATATAGCTAACTTAATTAATAAAGATTTCCAATTAATTTCAAGCTTCCTCTTTGCTTTTTCCTCATACATAATTTAATCCCCCTTAACCACTTTTTGGTTTTGCTTGCTATAATAACATATTTATTTCTATTTGTCAAATTATCACATGTTAATCATTAGTTAAAATGTTACCGATTTTACTTTAAAGTAGAGAGTATGGCTTTTGTTTTGAATATAAAAATTGTAAAAGAAAATAACTACTTAGTAAAGGGTAAAGTGTACTCTTCGAGCCCTTGACAAAGTAGCCATTTTCTTTTTTTAAGTATCTAACAAAACAAAAGCAGAAATATAAACTTTATTTGTGCTTTAATATTGCTTGTACTCTTTCATCTCT
>CASEOP010000031.1 GCA_949289505.1 uncultured Mycoplasmatota bacterium | reverse complement strand
TTTAAAACACCAACCCTTTTACTATATATAAATTATACAGTATTTGTTGGTGTTTCTTCAATTATTTAAATTTTGCGAATTGAAGAAAAAAACTTCTAAATTTATAGAACGTTTTTATTTTTCTAAAACTAACTTTAAACTAACAGTATCTTTAATAGACTCAAGCTCCAAATTTCTCGTTAAAATTACGACATTATCACCATTTTTCAAAGGAAAATCCAAACCTACCAATTCACCATTAACTAATGCTCCTGTAGCTTCCTTTTTTAAATTAGAATGAATCTTATCAGCCAAATCAGCAACTACTGACACAGCCGGTAAACAATACATTGCCCCATTAGCAACACTAACATTTATTTTATCAGCCAAAAGTTCCCTAACCGTTCTATCAATAAGTTTAAATGGTTCTTTATAAGCTTTATAATTTCTACTTAAAGTTTTAAAAAAACTATTATTTTGAATCAAATCAGCTTGAATATCTAAAATATTTTTTTCGGGATAAATATCTAACAAAGCAGCAAACCCATAAGTATTAACTAAAAACATTTCTTTTGTATATATTTTAACTTGATAAGGTACTTGTTTATGTCCAAGAATTGATAAATGTATAGCTTGATATCCATTACTTCGTGGTTTACTAATAAAATCACATGTATATTCAGGTAAAACATTATAACTTTCCTTTATTCTCTTTACCACTAAATCTATTTGTTCTATCCCATCTACCATAATATTAAAAGAAACTAAATTAGGTAATAAAGATATTTTTTGAGTACTAATTAAACCTTGATAAATTGCAAAATTACTTAATATAACAGGTCTAACATCCAAAGTTATCCCCAAATCACTCAATATATTTTTAAAAGAGCTTAATTTATCTTCAATATCTTCTTGATGTTTAATTTCATAATCTTTTCGCATTCCATTCATTATTCTATAACTTCTATTATTTAAATATTTAAAAGAAGTATCAACTAATTCATCTCTAGCATTCATAGCTCCAACATGAGTAGCTAATGGTGCAAATATTCTTAATGATTCCGCACTTTTTTCTCTTCTTTTAACTTCACTTTTATAATCTAATGTCCGCATATTATGAAGTCTATCTGCAAGCTTAATATAAATAACTCGATAATCTTGTAAAATATGCTTTAATAACAAATAATTATTAAACTCTTCTTTTTCAGCTTTAGTACTAAAATCCAAATCTTTCATTTTAGTAACACCTTCAACTAAATTAGCAACATCATTATTAAAATGTTTAACTAAATATTCATAAGTAATTCCACAATCTTCTCTTGTATCATGAAGTATAGCAGCCGCTATACTATTAGCATCATGTAAATTCATTTCATAAAGCAAAATATACGCTACATACACTGGATGAATTATATATGGTTCTCCACTATTTCGCTTTTGTCCTTTATGTAAATCCCTAGCCATTAAATAAGCTTTTTTAATTAATACAATTTCCTTTTCGGTAAAACTCTTTTTACATTCTTTAATTAATTCATCAAATATTTCAACGTAACTAGCATTTTTCTTATATTTTATAAATCCTAACGCTTTTCTTAGCAATTCTTCAAACATAACTCTACCCCCAACTAAATTAGAAATATAGTATCAAAAAAAGCTATAAAAGTCAAATGCTTAAATCAATCTTATCCGATAAGAAACATTTCTAACCGTTAAAACTAATTCCACTTTATCGGCATTTGCGACTTCTTTAGGAACACTTATTATAACTTTTTCATCATAAGTAGCGGGATTAACTAAAACAACATCACAACTATATGACTTTCCATTTATTTGATAAGCAATAGAAGTAAAATCTTCAAATACCGATTTATATGTCTTATTAGTAGTCATATATGGTATTTCTTTATCTAAAACTAGTTCATAATCAAGAACTAATAATGTTTTACGTAACCCATCATTAGCGTAATTAATATATACATAACCTGTTGATGGTATACAATTATCATCACTTAAACAATATTCATAACTATACTCATATCTATTAGTAAACATATAATCATTTATTTTAAATGTAGAATTTCCAAGATTTGTATTAACTAATTTTATATCAGTTTTTAAACTTACAGCATTAGTTATAACTTCTTCATTAACAATCGTTGGAACTAGTTTAATCCTATTATTAACACTTCCAATACCTCCAACTGAAGCATCATAATGAGAAAATACAGTTAATAAAAAGTCTTGATTAATTAAATATTTATCTATTTCATATACTAAAACATAATTACTAGTTGAATTTCCTTTTATATATGTTCCATTATATGGAGTTCCATAATCACTAAAATAATTAGCTTTCGATAAATCAGGCAAAAAATATTGATTATTAATAGTCAATTCTAAATTAACATAATTAAACTCATGATTTTCCCTATACCTATTAGTTATTTCTAATTGTAAAACAACATAATATTTATCTTCATTTAATACTTTACCATCAAGACTTAAATTTGATAAAAAAGTATCTTTAACTTTAAAATTAAGATAACCAGCAGCAATAGTTTCATTTTCTCTATAAACTCTTTGATAAACTTCTCTATTCATATAGAGCATTGTTCCAGTTACACCTATTAATATAATAACAATTATTATAAAAATAAACTTATTTTCTTTATAGTAATATTTTAACTCCCTAAAAAAACGTCTAATATTTCTCTTAGCTTTATCTGAATCTATCCCAATTAAAAACTCTACTTCTTCACTATCTTCGCTGCTAATATCTAATTCATTTAAATCACTTTTAAAATCAAACTTTTTAAGATTAAATCCTATTCCCCTAACACTAATAATTATGATAAAAATATATTGACTATAATGTATTAATAATGATAAATCTTTTATTAATCTTGCAAACACAGGATCTAAAGCATCATTTTCTATAGCTTTAAAAATTGAAAAACTAACCGTTATCAAAATAAATAATATAAAATAATAAACTATACTTATATTATAAAATTTAACAGGTTTATCCTTTCTTTGCAAAACAATAGCCAAAAATATCATAACCACCATAATTATAATAACAGCTATATACATAAATATATTGATATAATTACTAGCTAGCGAAGACAAAACATCAAAAGAAGATGTTAAAGTATAATTATTTAGTACATAATCATGAAAAAAATTAACAATTTCTTTCGTTTGCGTAACTAAATAAATCATAGGAACTAATAGTAATATATGTATAATTCTAAAATGTTTTAATATAAAAGCATATGGCTTTTTAATTATCATGCCTAACACCTACCATCTTAATTTTAACAAACTAAAACTTTTTTGTAAATTAAATTAAATTTTTTTTTAAAAAATCATAAAAAGTGTTGACAAAAATCAATTTATCCTTTAATATAACAATCACCAATTCACTTAACAGGCGAATTGGTGCTAGTATCACACTAGTCAACCCCTTTTTATTCTTTTAAGAAGCTG
>CASEOP010000030.1 GCA_949289505.1 uncultured Mycoplasmatota bacterium | reverse complement strand
TTTAAAACACCAACCCTTTTACTATATATAAATTATACAGTATTTGTTGGTGTTTCTTCAATTATTTAAATTTTGCGAATTGAAGAATTTTACTTTTATTTTCGTTGTGTTCATTTATAATAAGAGCATTGGTAGTTAGAAGTATACTAGCTATGGATGAAGCATTTTTTAAAGTGTTAATAACCACTTTAATAGGATCAATCACTTTAGTGTTTGTTACTAGCTCATATTTATCGGTATTAACATTATATAATTGGCTGTAGTTACTTTTTTCTATTGCTAAAAATATTTTGTTTGAATCTAATCCAACATTTTCTAATATCTTTTTAAAGGGTTTATCTAGTGAATTTATTAAAATGTCATAACCAATAGATTTATTTATAAGATGATGACTTACTTTTAAAAAACTTAAGCCTGCTCCTGGTAATATACCTTCGTTAATATTTTCTAAAGCAAACAATGCATCATCAAAACGCATTTTCTTTTCTCTAGCTTCGGTTATTGTATTACCACCAACATAAATAATCCCTGCTCCTTTAGTCAGTTTAGCTAATCTATTATATAAAAATTCCAGTTCGTATTCATCTTGAGTATTTTTTATTTTAGCTTTTAATGAATTAATTATTTTGGTTATATTCGCATTATCTTTTTTACTGTGAATATGTACTGAATTATTTGTAATTTGAATAGAATTAGTCTTTCCTAAAGCATTTAAATCAATATTTTTTTCATTGTTTATTATTTTACTGTTTGTTAGCAATTTTATATCATTTACTGTATCAATTTGATGTGTTCCATACTCTGGGAATTTTAATAAAATAATATTGGTTTTTTTAGCAAAGTTTAAGGACAAAATTTCATTAACTACTAAATCGCTGTAATCTTTGGCTAAAATAACGGCTGGCTTATTTTCTTTAATTAAATAATTAATTAATTCACTTATATAATTTATATTATTAATTTCAGCATTAATTATCAATGTTTTAGCATCATTTAACACAATACTATCTTGATTAACTAAAAAGTAGGGAGAGGCAAGTACACTATCGAATGTATAGCCCTTTGTTATTTTTATATAAGTACTACCATTAGAACTTTCCTTTATTTTTAAAGCTTGAGGGCAATTTAATTTTAAATATGTTTGACTTAATAACAATCCTATTTCTTCATCATTAGCAGCAATAGATGCAACAAGTTTATAATCATTTGGATTAGGTTTTCTACTATAAGTTTTTAATAAATTAATAGCATCTTTAGTTGCTTTATCTAATTCTTTTTTGACGATTTGGGGATTATACCCCTCATTTATTTTACTTAAACCATTTTTATATATGCTGTTTAATAAAACTAAAGTCGTTGTAGTGCCATCACCTGCTTCTTCATCAGTTTTTATAGATGCTTCTTTAGCTAGTGTAAAAATAGTATTTATAATTTCGTTATCACTTTCAATATTTTTAGCAATTGTTACCCCATCATTTGTTATGAATGGCGAAAAACACGAATGGTCTATTATGGCATTTGACCCTTGAGGACCTAAAGTCATTGCCACAGTATCACATAATAAGTCTAGTGCTTTTTCACAATATTCATGAAGAGCATTACCTTTAATTACTTTTTTTATATTCATCACTCATTTCTATTATATATTTCCAATATTTCTTGGGCATAAAATTTATTTGACATCGTCTATTGGTTCTTTCTTTTATTCCTATAGTATTAAAAAAACTTAACCACATCTTTTTAACGTTATCCTCATTTTCACTCTTTATAATTTCTTTTAAACTAAATTCATTGCTAGTTACTATATAGTATTTATGAGTATTATAAATACTATACAAATTTCTTCCCTCATCATAAATTATCCATTTTTCTTTTGGCAAGCGTAAACTAAAATGCTTGGATAATAAATCTAATATATTATTTGAAGGGCTTATTTTGGCATACAAAATATGACCGTTTAATTCTTGAAATCTTAAAAACCCCTTTAATTTGTGAAATTCATTTCCAACCTGTTTAGCTGTCTTTAATGTTTTATCTACACAATTTAAGTTACGCATATAAAATATCTTATTATTATATTTTAATGTGTTTAGTATAAAATAAAATATTATTAATTCTTTGTTTTTTTCTTCAGATAAATATACATAATAAATTGCTTTTTGAATTTGTGGTGTAAGACAATTATAAGATAATTCTTTGCTTAAATCTATTTCTACTGTTTCATCTATTAAATTGGGTATATATTTATTTTTATCTTGAATATTTAAAGGTTTAATTTTCATTTGGATAAGTACTTTAATTAAATTTAGCAGTTGTTTAAAAGTACCATCATATAAATATATCTTTTGATTATTCATGAAATAAACTTAATTGCTCCTTTTTTAAATTGTTGGTGTTATTTTCTTCTAAAATTAAGTTTGCCTCAATAAATTGTTTTTTAAAATAAGATTCATTTATAAAATATTTGCCATTGCATGTTATAAAATATCGAGCTCTTTTTAATACGACTCCCATCTTTTTTAAATCATTAAAATTTATTTTAAAGTTTTTGCGGCAAGCTATAATTCTTTTTGCTGATTTAATTCCAATACCTGGTACTTTTAATAAATCAAAATATGAAGATTCATTTATTTCTTTTGGAAATTCATTTAAATGCTTTAAAGCCCAATTGGCTTTAGGGTCTATTAAAATGTTAAAGTTAGGATTTTTGCTATCAAGTAAATCTTCTACTTTAAATCCATAGAAACGCAAAAGCCAATCGGCTTGATATAACCTATTTTCTCTTTTTAAAGGAGGAGTAATTAAACTTGGTAATAGCTTATCTTTATTAATAGGTATATAGGCCGAATAAAAAACTCTTTTCAATTCATATTCTTTATATAAGTGGTTACTTTTATTTAAAATATCTAAATCGGTTTCGTTAGTCGCGCCAATAATCATTTGGGTACTTTGACCGGCATTAACAAAGTTTTTACTTTTATTTTCTTTAACATAAGACATTATACTAGTTACATTATTGCTATCTTTGTTAGGAGCAAGCAACTTTAACCCTTCATTTGTTGGCAATTCAATATTAGCACTTAATCTATCTACTAATAATCCTAACTCTTTTATAAGTTTTTTACTTGAACCAGGTATGGCTTTACAGTGAATATAGCCATTAAATTTGTATTTTTCTCTAAGCATTTTAATGGTTTTTATTAATAACTCCATTGTATAATCAGGATTTTTTATAATTCCTGAACTTAAAAATAAGCCTTCAATATAATTACGACGATAAAAATTTATGGTAATATCACATATTTCCTCAGGAGAAAATATAGCTCTTTTAATATTGTTACTACTTCTATTTGGACAATACTTACAATCAAAAATACAGCAATTAGTTAGCAATATTTTTAAAAGAGAAATACATCTACCATCACTTGCAAAAGAATGACAAATTCCTGAGTATGCTGCATTACCAACACCTTTATTATTTGTTCTTACACTACCACTTGAAGAGCATGATGCATCATATTTAGCACTATCAGCTAAAATTTTTAATTTTTCTTCTAATGTCACATTTATCACCTAGAAATATTATAATACAAAAGTACGCTAAAATCAAACAAATATTCGCTATCAAATTTTGCCATTATAACTCAAAAAAAAATTAGTCTAATTAACTAATTTTTGTAAATGTTTAAAAATTTTTCATATAGTTTTGCACATTCTTGAGGATTCATTTCCGGAATGTTTTTAAGATTATTTTTTAGATTTAGTTTATCATACTTGGAAAAGCCCATGTGATGAAAGGGTAAAAATTCAATTTTTTCAACATTATTAATTTTTTTAATATACTGCGCTAACTTAGTTAAATAGACTTCACTATCAGTTATTCCTGGGACAATAACTTGTCTAATCCATACTGATTTGTTGCTTTTATTTAAATAAGATATAAATTTTTCACTTTCTTCAATACTTTTCCCTGTTAGTTTTAAATATTGTTTTTCATCAGCATGTTTAATATCTAAAATAACTAAATCAATAAGTGATAATATTTCTGCATATTTGCCTATTCCTACTCCACTGGTATCTAAAGCAATATGGATACCTTCTTTTTTTAATTTTTGACATATATCAATTAAGAAGTCTACTTGGAGTAATGGCTCTCCACCAGAAAAAGTTACGCCACCATTATTTCGCTTGAAATATGGTTTATTACGAATAATTTTAGCAACTAATTCATCACTACTATAATTTAACTCTTTTTTTGACCACATTTCTGGGTTATGACAATATAGGCATCTTAATTGACAGCCATTTAAAAATATTACATTCCTTATTCCAGGACCATCTACTAGACCAAATGTTTCAATAGAATTAACACTTGCTTTCATTAAATCCTCTCATGAAACGTTCTTGCTATTACCTCTTCTTGTTGTTTTTTCGTAAGTCGATTGAATCTTACAGCATAACCAGAAACTCTTATAGTTAGTAATGGATATTTATTAGGATTTTTCATAGCATCAATTAATGTCTCACGATTTAATACATTTACATTTAAATGATGAGCACCTTTAATAAAATATCCTTCTAATAAACTAACTAAATTTTCAATTTGTTCTTCTTTATTATGGCCTAGGGCTGATGGTATTATAGAAAAAGTATTAGATATACCATCACGGCAACATCTAGCATAATCTAATTTTGCTACACTATTTAATGAAGCAAGAGCACCATTTTCATCTCTTTCATGCATAGGATTAGCTCCTGGAGCAA
>CASEOP010000029.1 GCA_949289505.1 uncultured Mycoplasmatota bacterium | reverse complement strand
CATTCCTTAAAAAAACTTGACTAAAATAACATTAAATATTATAATTAAACCACTTGAGTTTTTAAGGAGGTGTAATATTATGAAAAGTACTTATCAACCAAATAATCGAAAAAAAGCTAAAAAACATGGTTTTTTTGCAAGGAAAGAAACTAATATTCTAAAAAATAGACGTAAAAAAGGACGTAAAGTATTATGTAAGTAGCCACTTTCTTTGTAGTGGTATTTTTTTTCTTATATTTAAGGTAGTGATATGGTGAAAAGATTTGAAACAGTTAAAAAAAATGTTGATTTTAATAATATGATTAATAATGGTAAAGTATTAAAATCTGATTTTTATAATATATATTATGCGGATAATAATATTTCATTTGCTAAATTTGGTATAGCTGTTAGTAAAAAATATGGAAATGCAGTTGAAAGAAATAAGATTAAACGTCAGATTAGAAATATTATTGATAATAATAAAAACTTGTTTTCAAAAAACAAAAATTATATTATAATGGTAGGAAAGAAGATTAAATTAATTAGTTATAGCCAAATGGAGGAAGATTTGGTTAAATTGTTGCAGAAAGGAAAACTAAATGAAAAAAGTTAAAATATTTATTTTAGGATTATTAGTATTTTCTTTAACAGCTTGTGGTAATAGTAATTATATTGTTAAAGATGGTAAACCTGTTGAATATGAAAAAACTGGACAAATTTTACAAAGAGATATATTATGTAAACCTGAAGATAAAGAATTAGATGCACTTTATAGTGAGTATGAAGATCAAACTAAAATTGAATATGGTGATTTACCAAAGTGTAGTGATTTTAGTTTATCGAGTAATAAAGCTGATGGAATTTGGGAAGGAATATTTGTTAAACCTTTGGCATTTTTAATTTTAAAATTGGGTTATTTTATAAATAGTTTTGGTTTATCTGTTATTTTAATTGGTTTAGCTATAAGACTTGTTTTACTTCCTATATCTAGAAAAACTATGAAACAGTCAGATAATATGAAAAAGGCTCAACCAGAAATAGCTCGAATTGAAAAGAAATTTGCAGGTAAAAATGACAATGAAAGTATGCTTATGAAATCTCAAGAAATGATGATGGTTTATAAAAAATATAATATAAGTCCTTTTGGTAGTTGTCTTTTGGCTTTTATACAACTTCCGCTATTCTTTGCTTTTTTGCAAGCTATAAATAGAACTCCAGCTATATTTGAAGATACTTTTTTAGGTCTTACTTTAGGTCAAACTCCTTTAGTTGGCTTGTTTGAATATCATCAATGGACTTATTTAATAATTATTCTTTTAATTATTTTAACTACTTATTTGTCATTTAGAAATTCTATGTCTACTACACAAACTGGAAATCAAGATATGGAAAGGCAAATGCAATTTATGTTTAAATTTATGATTATTATGATATCAATTGCTTCATTATATTTGTCAACGGCGATAGCTCTTTATTGGGTTGCTACTAATGGATTTGTAGTATTACAAAATTTTATTTTTAAAAAAGTTGATCAGCGTGAAGAAAACAAAGATAAAATTATTGTTCCTAGTAAAATGAAGGGTAATAATAAGAAGAAAGGAAAATAATATGAATGTAGTAAAGATAGTTGGCAAAACAAAAGATGATGCTTTAAATAACGCATTAAATGTTTTAAATGCTGATAAAGATAACATATGTTATAATTTTAAGGAAGTAAAAGGCGGATTATTTAAAGGTGTAACCTATGAATGTAGTGCTTTTTTAAAATCTGATATTATTTTAGAAACTCAAAATTTTTTGAAAATTATTTTAAATAATATGGGAATAGATGCACATTTTGAAATTATTACAAAAGATAGTAGTACTATTATAAAAATTTATTCTTCTAATAATTCAATTATTATTGGTCACAATGGTAAAAATTTAGAAGCTTTAACAGTTTTGGCAAGACAATTTATAAATAAATTTACATGTGGTGGTGTAAAAATTATTTTGGATGTTGAAAATTATAAAGATAGGCAGTTAAAAAGGTTAGAAAGATTGGCTTTTAATTTGGCTAAAGATGTAGTAAAAACTAAATCTGATATTGAAATGGATAATATGAATTCATATGAAAGAAGAATTGTTCATAATGCTTTAGCAAATTTTAAGGGTGTGAAAACTGAAAGCGTTGGAGAAGATCCTAATCGTCATGTAATTATAAAATATATTGAAGAACGTTTATAAGTAATTATAAACGTTTTTTAATTTATAAATAGCGAAAATTTATTTTTTTCATAAGATATTTTAGAGGAGGATGTTTAATGGCTAAAAAAGTTGTAATTGATCCAGGACATGGTGGCGAAGATCCCGGAGCAAGTGCAAATGGAATTATAGAAAAGGATTATACTTTAGAGATTAGCAAATATATGGCTAATAGATTGACTGAATTAGGAATAGAAAATGCTTTAACTAGAGATAGTGATGTTTCTCTAGATTCTACAACTAGACCAAAAACTGCTCAAAGTTTGTTTGGAAATGGTAACGATGTAATTTTGGTTTCTAATCACATAAATGCAGGAGGTGGAGATGGTGCTGAAATAATATATTCCCTTAGAAATAGTGATGATTTATCGTCTAAAATTGCGGCTGAATTTATAAAATCTGGCCAAAATGTTAGAAAGTATTATCAGAAAAGATTACCTAGTAATTCTAGTAAAGATTATTATTATATTTTAAGAGAAACACCTAATAATGAGTCAATTATTGTTGAATATGGATTTTTAGATTCAACAGGTGATGATGTGGACCAAATTAAAAATAATTGGCAAGATTTAGCTGAAGCTGTAGTTAGAGCACTAGCAAATTATATAGGAGTAACTTACGTTCCTCCAAAAGGGTTAGAAGAAAATTATTATACTGTTTTAAAAGGTGATACGCTTTATAATATTGCGGCAAAATATGGAATTAGTGTAGATGAATTAAAAGTGGCTAACAATTTATTAAATAATAATTTAAGTGTTGGTCAAATTTTATTAATTCCACAAGTTCAAATTCCAGATATTCCTAATGAAAATATTTATATTGTAAAGAGTGGAGATACGCTTTATAAAATAGCTAATATTTATGGAATGACAGTAAATGAATTAAAAGATTTAAATAATTTAAGTAGTGATGTTTTATCTATAGGCCAAAAATTAATTGTAAATGAAAAGAACGCTGCAACTTTAGAAAAATATACAGTTCAAGCCGGTGATACTTTATATAATATAGCTAATAAATTTGGTTTGACGGTTGATGAGTTAAAGATGCTGAATAATTTAAATAGTAATATAATTAACGTTGGTCAAACTCTAAATGTTGCAAACAGTTTTAACAATGATATTAATGATAATACTTATACTGTAAAAAGTGGTGATTCACTATATAGTATTGCTAAAAAATATAGAATTAGTGTAGAAGAATTAAAGAAAGCTAATAATAAAACTTCTAATTTACTTTCAATTGGTGAAGTTTTGAAAATACCTAGTAATAACAATGATGAATATATAGTAAAAGCCGGTGATAGTTTGTGGAAAATAGCAACAAATAATAATGTTAGTGTTCAAGCTTTGAAACAAAAAAATGGCTTAACTAGTGATTTATTATCTATAGGTCAAAAGCTAATAATTCCTTAAAAATAACTTTTATATAAGTTATTTTTTTGATATAATTTAAATGGTGAAGTTAATGCGTATAAGAGGCTTTGAGGTTGTTAAAGGTTATGAGAATAAAAATATCCATTTACCTAGTAGAAAAACAAAATATTCAGCTGGATATGATGTAGAGGCAGCAGAAGATGTAGTAATTACTCCCTTTAAATTAGGAGATAAACCCACATTAATACCTACTGGTTTAAAAGCATATTGTTTAAATGATGAATATTTTGTTTTAGTTAATCGTAGTAGTGGTCCAAAAAAAGGTTTAGTAATGCCAAATAGTATAGGAATAATTGATAGTGATTATTATAATAATGTAAATAATGACGGCCATTTTTATTTTCAATATTATAATGTTTCAAATAAGGAAATAATTATAAAAAAAGGTGATATTATTGGTCAAGTTATTTTTCAAAAGTATTTATTGTGTGATAATGATGTCTCTAATGGAGTGCGAACTGGAGGTTTTGGTTCGACAGATAAAAAATAGAATCTTGGAATAGATTCTTTTAATATAATTCTTCACATTTTCCACTTTCCGGCTGATAGAAACAGTGATTTTTATATTTACCTGCAAGAGGTTGGCTATACCAAGTGGAAGTACAAGAATTGTTTCCTGGCGCATAGAACCAAAGTGAATGGGTTGCAGGGTAATAATATTCGCCATTTAGTGCTCTTTTGGCTAAATTTTTTTCTGCTGTAGTGGCAGAACCATAAAATAATGATGAATTTGTTCCTACAAATTGGTTTGGTTGATATATAGCTTTTTCAATACTATTTATGTTTTTAAATGTATAACAATTTGCTATTGCTCTATTAACAACAACATTTCCTACCATTAACATACCTAATTCGCCTTCGGTTTGAGCTTCAGCTCTCATTATTCTAGCTAGTAAGTCTAATTCTTTAGTTGTATAATTTACCAACATTTAAATCACCTAATTTATTATATGAAAATACTAGAAAAGTGAGTGTTTTTATGTTATAATTATTTTGTTTGGGAAATAGGGGATTAGTTAAATGGTATAATAGGAGTCTCCAAAACTTTAGTTGGGAGTTCGATTCTCTCATCCCCTGCCAGATGTTAATAGCTCCAAAATTTTTTGGAGTAAATATATATTTTGACCGTAGAAATATGGTTTTTTATTTTATAGAAATGAAAATTTTAAATTTTGAGAATAAAAGTATTTGACTTATAATTAATTTTTATAAATTTTTTTATTGAATTAATTGGTTTTAAATTTTATAAAAATAAAAAAGAGGTCATTCCTCTTAGTTTTCTGTTAACATTACTTTAATAGTTTTTTCTTTTCCATCTCTAATAACTGTTAAAGTCATTTCATCGCCTACTTTATGTTTATATAAATAATATCTTAAATAACCACTAGATGAAACGTTATTGCCATCAACTTTAATAATAATGTCATTAATTTCTAAGCCTGCTTCTTTAGCTGGACTGTTCTTTTCGAATTCAGTTACTATTATTCCACTAGTAATATTTACTTCTTTTATATATTCATAATAATCGCGATAATAAAATGGGTTCATTATTACATTTGATATATCAATCATATATATACCTAAATATGGTCTAGTTACCTCTTCACCATTAATTAATGTTTCGGCATATTCAATAGCTGTTTCTATTGGTATTGCAAATCCCATTCCTTCAATTGTTTCACTAGCTAACTTTATAGAGGTAATTCCTATTACTTCGCCGTTAGAATTGGCAAGAGGACCACCACTATTACCACTATTTATAGCAGCATCAGTTTGAATTGTATTAACTACCATTGGTGTTGTAGTATTGCCACTAGTAAGTTCAACTTCTACTAAGCGGTCTTTTCCAGATATTATTCCTCTAGTTACACTCCAAGAATAGGCACTATCGATTGGTGCCCCAATAGCAAATACAGTATCACCTAATCTAGCATCTTCACTGCTACCTATTTCAGCTATAGAAATAATATATTTTTCATCTACGGATAAAACCGCTATATCAGAATAGACATCACTACCGACAATTTCAGCTTTTACAGTTGTTTCATCAGTAAATTTTACATATACGTCTTCAGCATCAACTATAACATGATTGTTAGTTAAAATATAAGCTTTTCCCTCATCAGTTTTATATACAAAACCAGTACCTGATGAACTGGGGTCATTATTAACGTATGTATTTACAACTACAACTGAATCGTATACTTTATCTACAGCTTCGGCTATTCCTTCATCAGTTATGGTTACATCTTTTTCAAGTTTAGTAACAGTTGTGCCTATAACATTTGGAAAAAAGTAAAATATACCATATAATGAAAGTGCACCTAATAAAAATACAACAATTAAAATCATGCCATGTTTTAAAGTTAAATTCTTTTTCTTTTCTGTCATTTTTAATCCATCCTTACTATATCTTTATAATTTTTAGGAAATCCCATGCGGTCTAACACTTTTTCTATACTTATGGTGTGAAGTCTTCCAGCCAAAAAATCAATTTCATATGATATTTCATTTAATAAATTTTGAAAATGATCTTTTATTAATAGTCTTTTTAATATTATTATTAAAGCAAAAAGATCATTTATACCATAAATATAGTCACCATTTGTTTTGGGAATATTTAATAATTTATGGTATTTGGTTATTGGGATTTCTTTTTGGGTTTTGTGTTCGTAGCAAATGTCTTCATGAGCACATAAGTTACGGTAGTTGGCTATGATAGGTAAATATATTAAAAGACTTTCAATATCTATGTTAAAAATGCTAGCAATCTTTTCTTGGTCATCATTTTTTAAAATAGTATATAATTCACCTACTATGCCAAAAGATAGAACTTTTACAACTACCCATAAAGGAATATAACCATAATTACTTTGGTAATGTTTGGTAGCAGTATGTTCTCTACCATTTACAATTATTTGTCTTTTTACTTTTTTAACTAAGTCATTGACTTGCCTATTCCTTTTAGGATCATTTGTAAAATTATTGGGATTTAAATATTTCTTTTCTTTAAACCCATATTTTTTGGATAATTCATAAGATATAATGCTTTTTATGTTATTTTCTAAAATTAATATATTTTTGAATAAAATGTTTCTTAGTTGGCGGTCAAAATAAAATAAAGCATATATCTCACGAAAATTAGTCCCTTGTATAAATATTTTATCTTTGGTTGATTTATAAAATAGGTATCGATATCCATTTAGAAAAAAGTAATTTTCTCTTAATAAAATGTTTTTAGCATATTCAATATCATCTATAATTAGATTTTTATTTTGAAGAATTTTTATTTGTTCATCTAATGTTTTGAATATTTTTTCCATGTTTTCCACCTATTATAAATTATATCACAAAGAACAAATATATTGTAAAAAAGTTAATTGTTATTAATGTTAATATTTTGTGAAATTTTAGTGAAATTGGACTATTTATGCTATTGGATTCTAAATACATTAAAATAAAACAAGTTTTTTCACAAAAAATATAAAAAAGGCAATAAGACCCCTTACCCCATTACAAATTTAATTTGTAGAATTAAGTTAATAAAGTTTTTCTAGTATAGATCAATATACTATTAATAATTTTTCT
>CASEOP010000028.1 GCA_949289505.1 uncultured Mycoplasmatota bacterium | reverse complement strand
CATATTTTACAAGCTTTGTACTTTTTTGTGAAGTAAAATATATCATCTTCATAGACTTTTCGTTAGAAATTTAGTACAATTAATATAGGTGATGATAATTGAAAATATGTGATGGTAATAAAGCTTGTAGTGATATAGCTTATTTTTTTAGTGAAATAGCTAGTATATATCCTATAACTCCATCTAGTCCAATGGCTTCTAATATTGATTTATTAAGTCACAATAAATTAAATTTATTTGGGACTCCGGTAAAATTAATAGAAATGCAAAGTGAAGCAGGAGCGGCAGGAACTTTTCATGGAGCATTAATAACGGGCTCGCTAGCTTCTACTTTTACGGCTAGTCAGGGATTACTTTTGATGATACCTAACATGTATAAAATTGCTGGTGAGATGCTTCCAGGTGTAATTCATGTGGCAGCAAGAACACTTGCTACAAATGCGTTATCTATTTTTGGAGATCATAGTGATGTATATGCAACACGCAGTACTGGATTTGCAATGCTTGCCTCAAGTAACGTGTATGATGCTCAAAATTTGGCAGCAGTAGCTCATTTATCAGCAATTAAGGGAAGTATACCATTTTTGCATTTCTTTGATGGTTTTAGAACAAGTCATGAGATAAGTAGTATAAAAGAATTACCAGAAAAAGAGTTAAAAAAAATAATACCTTGGGAGGCAATTGATGAGTTTAAGGATAGAGCTTTAAATGTTAATAGTAATATTCAAAAAGGTATGAGTATGAACGAAGATATTTTCTTTCAAACCCAAGAAGCAAGAAATTTAAATTATGATTTGCTTCCGGATATTGTTAATGATTATATGCAACATATTAATCACATAATGGGAACGAATTATAAACCATTTACTTATTATGGAGCAAGTGATGCTTTAAATGTAGTTGTAGCAATGGGAAGTGTTACGGATACTATTAAATTAGTTGTGAATGAAGAACTAAAAAAGGGTGAAAAAATTGGTTTAGTTACAGTTCATTTATATAGGCCATTTAGTCCTAAATATTTGCTTGATGTTTTGCCTAAAACAGTAAAAAATATTGCAGTTTTAGATAGAACGAAAGAAGTTGGAGCTAATGGGGAGCCTTTATATTTAGATATTGTTAATGCTTTAAAAGATAAAGATATAAATATTGTTGGCGGTAGATATGGATTATCAAGTAAAAATACTACTCCAGCTGATATAAAAAGTGTTTTTACAATGTTAAGGACTAATTTAAAAAATAATTTTACGATTAGTATAGTAGATGATATTACTTTTACTAGTTTGCCTAAAGAAGATTATAATGTTTTATTGAATGCTAATGAATTTTTAATTTATGGATATGGGTCTGATGGGTGTGTTAGTGCATCGAAAGATATATTAAAAATTATGGGTAAAGAAGGATATTATGTTAATGGCTATTTTTCTTATGACTCTAAGAAAAGTGGGGGAGTAACAGTTAGTAATTTAAGAATTAGTAATGAAGTGATAAATGCACCATTTTATGTTACTAATCCTAGTTTAGTAGTAGTTACAAAAGATGAATATTTTAAAAAATTTAATATGATTGATAATATTAAAGAAAATGGAACTATTATTATTAATACAAATAAAAAAGCCTTAGAGTTAAGTACATTATTTTGTTTAGAAGATATTAATATAATTAGAGAAAGAAATATTAAAGTGTTTGCTATTGATGCGTCTTACATTGCTAATAAATGGAATATTAAGGGTAAAATTAGTAAAATTATGGAAATGGTTATATTAAGTAAACTTAATGTTTCTAATGCTTATTTATTATTAGAAGATAGTATTAGAGAAGCTTTTAAAACTAAGGGAGAAAACATTATAAGTAGTAATATTTCTGCTATAAAAGAGGCATTAGATAATTTAGAAGAAATAAAATTAATAGATAATAATTTAAGTCATCGGGAAGAAGATTTAGATGTTTTTAGTAAAATTAATAAAAGACGTGGTGATGAGTTAAAAGTTAGTGAAGTTGTTAGTTTAAAAACGGGTACTTTTCCAGATGGTTTAAGTAAATTAGAAAAACGATGTGTTAATCAATTAGCTCCTAAATGGATAAAAGAAAATTGTATTGAGTGTGGTCGTTGTAGTTTTGTTTGTCCTCATGCAGTTATTAGAACTTTTGTTAGTAAAGAAAATAAGGGATTACCATTTTTAGTTAATAAAGAATATAATTATCAAGTTTTGGTTAGTGAAGTTGATTGTACTGAATGTGGGTTATGTATAAGTGTTTGTCCTGGTAAAAATGGAAAAAAAGCTTTAGAATTTGGGCTTGTCGATATAAATAGACAAAAAGAGGCTAATAAATATTTTAATAATTATTTGAATCCTCAACTTTTAAATAAGTTTACGATTAATGGGGCAAGTTTATGTAAACCTAGATTTGAATTTAGTGGTGCTTGTGCTGGTTGTGGTGAAACACCTTATATTAATCTTTTTACAAGACTTTATGGTGATGAATTAGTTATTGCTAATGCAACTGGTTGTTCTAGTATTTATGGGGGCTCAGTTCCAACAACTCCTTATACTATTCCATGGGCTAATTCTTTGTTTGAAGATAATGCTGAGTTTGCTTTAGGAATGCATCTTTCATTTCAAAATAAAAGAAAATTAGTTAAAAGTATTATGGAACAGGAAATAAATAATGTTAGTGATGATATAAGAGCGTTGTTTGTTAAGTTTTTAGATAATATAAATGATTTTGCTATTACAATGGAAGTTAAAAATAAGTTAACTAATATGGATATTCCACTTAGACTTAGAAATTTATTAAATTATGTGCCTGCTAGAACAGTTTTAGCTATAGGTGGAGATGGTTGGGCTTATGATATTGGTTTTGGAGGATTAGACCATGTTTTAGCAACAAATGAAAATATAAAAATATTAGTACTTGATACGGAAGTATATTCTAATACGGGTGGTCAAGCTAGTAAGGCTAGTAGAATTGGAGCTGTGGCTGAATTTGCGGATTTGGGTAAAAAAACGGCTAAAAAAGATTTGTTTAAAATAGCTATGTCTATACCTAATTGTTATGTAGCAAGTATTAGTTTGGGAGCTAATATGATGCAAGCTATAACTGCAATAAAAGAAGCTATGGAACATGTTGGGCCAGCAATTATTATAGCGTATTGTCCATGTATTGAACAGGGAATTAAACAAGGTATGGCTAATTCTATATTAGAAGAAGCTTTAGCTAGTGAGGTTGGTTATTCTTTATTGATGCGTTATAATCCAGTAGAAGAAAAATTGTATATGGATAATAAAGAACCTAATTTTGATAATTATGAGCAGTTTTTAGATAATGAGGTTAGATATAGTGCTTTAAAAATTAAGGATAAAGAGTTGGCTAAAGAACTTTTGTCTAAACAAATAGATAATGCTAAAAAAAGATATAGATATTATAAAGAAATAAGTGAAAAAAATACTTCTCAAAATTTGTGAGAAGTATTTTTGGATGTTTAATAAAAAAAATAGAAGCTGCCCCCTGAAGACAGCTTCTTAAAAGAATAAAAAGGGGTTGACTAGTGTGATACTAGCACCAATTCGCCTGTTAAGTGAAT
>CASEOP010000027.1 GCA_949289505.1 uncultured Mycoplasmatota bacterium | reverse complement strand
TAGTAGAATTTGATATTAGTTAAGTAAAGGAAGTATATCAAAGAATGGAAAAGAATATTCAAACAAACTAAATGTTCGAGAATGTATTTTAGCATAACGCTTTTATTATGTCAATACCAAAATCAACCTATAACCGATTATTCGGCATTTACTTATTTTTAATATTAATTAATATTCCTAAAAACATAAAATAGACAATTATATTTGTTCCACCATAGCTAACAAAGGGTAAAGGTAAACCTATAATAGGAAGTAGTCCCAAATTCATTCCTATATTTTGTATTTGCGCAAAAACAAACATTGTAAAAAAGCCCGCTATAAACAATTTGTGCTTTTTTAATTTTGTTTTAAATATTTTTATTAAAAAATAACTATCTAGCACAAGAAAACATAACAAAATTATTATGAAACTTATAATACCTAACTTACTAATAGAAAAAGCCACGATAAAATCTGTAGCAGCCTCGGGTATATAAACACCTTCGGATCTACCCCAAAATAAAGCTGTTCCAATTGAAATTAAAGCTCTATCAAGTTGAAAAGAATCATTACTTAAAAAGGTAAGAATTCTATCAACTCTATAAAAGAAAGAAGTACCAAATAAATCTACAAATAAATTCTGCTTAAAAAAATATAAATAACCCATAATGCCTAAACCAACAAAAATAATTAAACCTAAAATGATATAATATTTAAAATTTATTTTATAAGCTACAATAATACCCAATAAAATAATAAAATAAATTAAAATAGCACCTGTATCCGGTTCTAAAAAAACTAAAAACGAGGGAATAGACGTAATTAATAATAATCTTAAAATTACATAAAATTCTTGTTTCATACTTTTAGTTTTAAAATTATTAATAATCTGACATAAATAAAGAGTTAAACTAAATTTCATAAGTTCGCTAGGTTGAAAAGAGAAGTAAGCTAATTTAAACCAAGCTCGAGAACCATTTACAGTAGTTCCCCAAAATAATACTAATACTAAAAGAAGTATATTAATATAATAAATATATTTAGCTTTATTAAAAAAGAATTGTGGTTTTAAAATATAGAAAAATATAAGACTTAAAAAACCTATAGCAAACCATATAGTTTGCTTAAAAAAATAATTTTCATACCCTTTAAATTGACTAACAAAATACATATTAGAAAGAGAAATAAATATAAGGATAAATAAAGGTAAAAATAATAATAATTTATTTAAAATATTCTTTTTCATAATATTATTATGTTTCAAAATAATATTATTATCATAAAATATAATAAGAGGTGTTTAAAATGAGAAAAGATTTACCTAAAGTATATGCTAATCCAATCGAAAAAAATATAAGGAATAATAATGATATATACTATGGGAAAAATAATGATATTAGAAGTAATAATAATGTAAATGTTTATGAAAAGATAAATCAAATTTTTGCATCTATCCATCATGTATATAAAAGCAAAGTATTAATAAAAACCAAAAATGAAGATATAACAAGCACTATAGTTGGTAAATCAGGAAATTATTTATTAACTTTAAATGGTGAAAAAATAAATATGCTAGATATAATTGATATTGAAAGAATATGAACAAAAGTACGCATTTATTTGACAATTAAAAGATTATGTGGTAGAATACTAATTACTTCGCATGAAGTAGGAGGAAGTATTATATGAAAACATTATGTATTAAAATGGCTTTAGTTGTTTTAATTACAAGTAGTTTGATTATTGGATACAAAGAAAAACAAAAAGAAAATAATATTGTTGAAAACATAATCGTTGAAAATGTATTATATCGTAGTGATACTCCATTAAATCGCTATGAACAAGAAAAACCAATTGAAAATCCCATTGTTTATGCTAATCTAACTTTAGAACAATTGGGAACAAAAATTGATAATGTTATGAACTCTACTTTAAAAGGATATGGTAGTACTATTGCTAGTCTAGCCCTTTTAAAAGGAGTAGATCCTGTTGTTGCGGCCTCAATTATATTAGTTGAAACAGGCTGTAAATGGAGTTGCAGTTCATTAGTTAGAAATAATAACAATGTTGGGGGAATGAAATCTAGTAATGGTAGATATGCTAAATTTAGCTCTATAGAAGTTGGCTTAGAAGCTTTTATTAACAATTTAGCTAACAATTATTATGCTAAAGGATTAACAACCCCAGAGACAATTAATAAAAAATATGCTACAAACCCTAATTGGTATAAAGATGTATATTATTATGTTGAAGCAATTATGACTAGTTAATTGCTTTTTTATTAATTTTAGAATATAATTAATTTAGGTGATAAAAGTGATTGAAAATAAAAAAGTTTTAATTTTAGGAATGGCAAAGAGTGGTTACGAAGTTGCTAAACTTATAGCAAATAGCAATAATAATATTACAATTACAGATATTAAAGATCAAAATAAAGAACAAATAAAAGAATTAGAAAAATTAAATATAAATTTTATTAAAACTAATGAACCCGAAAAAATATTAGATGAATCATATGATATATTAATTAAAAACCCTGCAGTATTTCCCTTTCATCCATGTGTTAAAAAAGCAAGAGATTTAAATATTCCTGTGATAAATGAAATGGAAGTAGCTTATCATTATATAAATAAACCAATAAAAATAATAGGGGTAACTGGAAGTAATGGAAAAACAACAACCGTAACTCTAATAAACGAAGTATTAAAAAGTGCTGGTATATCCGTAAAACTTGGTGGTAATATTGGCACTCCGCTATCTAAAATAGTTTCAACTTTAGAAGAAAATGATATTTTATTGCTAGAAATATCAGACCATCAATTAATAGATATGAATGATTTTAAAACTGACATAAGTGTATTAACCAATTTATGTCCAACCCATTTAGACTATCATGGCTCTTATGAAAATTATAAAAATGTTAAAAAGAAAATTTTTAATCATCACACTAACAGTGATATTGCTATAATAAATGCTGCTAATTATGATTCATTAAATTTAACCCAAGATATTTTATCTAAAAAAATATACTTTAACAATGAAAATAATTATATACTAAATGATAAAATTTACATTGATAATAAACCTGTTATTGATACAAGTGAAATTATATTAAAAGGAACTCATAATTATGAAAATATATTAGCAACTTTTTTAGTAGCACAAATTTTAAATATTGATTTTACATATGTAATAGAAGTATTAAAGAAATTTAAAGGAGTAGAGCACCGAATTGAATTTGTAAAAAACATTAATGGTGTAACTTATTATAATGACTCAAAATCAACTAATCCTACCGCAACTATAACAGCCTTAAAAAGTTTTGCCGGAAATATTCATTTAATATTAGGGGGAATGGACCGTAATCAAGACTTTCGGGATTTAACTCCATATAAATCAAAAATAAAATGCATTTATGCTATTGGTGAAGTTAGAAATCGTATTATCGAATATGCAGAAAAAGAAAATATTTGTGTTCATGATTTTGTTACTCTAGAAGAAGCTATGAAAGATATTATAAATAATGTTAAAGAAGGGGACATAGTCTTATTATCTCCAGCCTCAGCTTCTTGGGACCAATACCTAAGATTTGAAGATAGAGGAGAGGAATTTAAAAGAATAGTTAATCAAACTAAATAAAAACAGGTAAAGGGGTGTAAAAAATTTTTGTAGGTAAAATAGTAGTTATGATAATAATTTATCAACTACTATTTTTTCTATTTCATCCCATTTCCCACT
>CASEOP010000026.1 GCA_949289505.1 uncultured Mycoplasmatota bacterium | reverse complement strand
TTTTTGACTTTTCTTGGGGTAAGGGGAAGTCTGCCCTTTTTTTAGGTTTTTTCTTAAAATAAATTTAATTTTATTTTTCAGACTATATCACCTCATTAAAAAGATATGTCAAAAGGAATTTTTTATGTTGACAATTGATTACAAGAAAGTTATTCTATTTATAGAGGTAAAACATGAAAGATATATTTATTGGTTTAGTAATTATTTTTGTTGCTTTTATACTTATTGATTTTATTTACACTGAAAAAAACAGTTGTATTATAGAAACTTGCAGTTCATGCACTAAAGAAGAAGTTAAATGTGGCATAATAAAAAAGCAATTTTCTTTTGATATAAATTTATTTGGTAGATATTGGTAAAAGAAAGAGAGGCTATTATGGATTTTCCCAAAATATTAAAAAAAGTTATAGATAAAAATCGTATTCCCCGATTATTATTAATGATGATAGGAACATTTTTATTAGGATTAAACTACAACATTTTTTTAAAGCCCAATGATTTTATTGTTGGCGGAACAACTAGTCTAGCAATTATTTTTAATGACTTATTTGGTTGGAATGATCAAATATTTATCTATGTAACAGCAATTATTTTAATTGGATTAAGTTTTATATTTTTAGGTAAAGACAAAACAAGCAAAAGCATCTTTGGCAGCATTTTATATCCCATTATGATAACCATTACGGCTCCATTAGGAAATTTACTAGCATCTAAATTTATTTTTGAAGATATTATTACAACCGTTGCTATAACTAGTATTTTATACGGTGTTGCCTATGGTATAGTGTATAAAATGGAATATACAACAGGTGGTAGTGATATTATTATGCAAATAATGTGCAAATATTTACACATGCCTGAAGGAAAAGCTACTGTCCTAAGTAACGTGTTTATTATATTATTTGGTGGGGTAGTTTTTGGTATTCCCAAAGTAGTTTATGGCATTATTATATTATATGTATCTAGTTTTATAGTAGATAAAATGGTTATAGGCATATCAGAAAGTAAAATGTTTATAATTAATAGTAGTAAAATTGATGAAATAGAAAAAGTAATTATAAATGATTTAAAATTAGGAGCTACAAGATTTAAAGCTGAAGGTGGATATACCGCTAAAAAACAGGATGTATTATTATGTGTAGTTCCTAATAGAGATTACTACATGTTTAAAGAAATTATTTTAGAATTAGACAAAAATGCTTTCTTTATTATTAATGATTGCTATGATATAGAGGGTGGAACGACTAAAAAGAAAGAAAGAGGACTAAATGTATTTTATTAACAGGTATTAACCTGTTTTATTATTAATAAAAGGAGGTATAAAATGTATGCTTATTGTTTAATTGAATATCCAATCAAAACTTTAGATAAAGCTTTTACCTATAAAATACCTTCTAATTTGCAATCAAAATTAAAAGTAGGAATGAAAGTTTTGGTACCTTTTAATAATCGTAATGTTTATGGTATTGTTTTAAGAATAACTCATGATTATAAAGAAAATTATGAATTAAAAGAGATAATTAATATAGAAGATGAATTTTTAGTTTTAAATAAAGAACTTTTATTATTAGGTAAATATATGCAAGAAATAACTTTATGTAGCTTAATAACAGCCTATCAAACGATGTTGCCTAGTGCTTTAAAAATAAAAAAACAAAATACTGATTATAATAATTATGATGTCTACATAAAGTTAAATAAAAAAGAAACTGAAATTTTAGCGTATATTAATAATCATCGACCTAGTAAAAAAATTAATATCTTACAAAAACTATTAAAAGAACCACAAATTTTAAAACAAGAATTAGATAGTAGTGCTTTAAGAGAATTAAAAAAATTAGATTTAGTGTGTGAAAAAAAAGTTATTAAAAAAAGCGAATATCCCAATAATCCTATTCACAACAATAAAATTCTTAATTGTGAACAAAAGGATGCTTACCTAAAAATAAAATCTTCTTTTAATATTTTTAAAACCTTTTTACTTTATGGTGTTACGGGAAGTGGTAAAACGTTAATTTACATTAATTTAATTAAAGAAGTAATAAAAGAGAACAAAACTGCTATATTATTAGTACCAGAAATAAGTTTAACTGAACAAATAATAAGCATCTTTTATGAAAATTTTGGTAAAGAAGTAGCTATTCTTCATAGTGCTTTATCTAATAAAGAAAAATATCAAGAATATTTAAAAATATTAAATAACGAAGTAAAAATAGTAATAGGTACACGTAGTGCCATATTTTCTCCTCTAACTAATATAGGGTTAATTATAATTGATGAAGCCCATAGTGATACATATAAGCAAGATAATAATCCTAGATATCATGCTAAAGATATAGCTTTAAAAAGATGTGAATATCATAATTGTCCTTTAGTTTTAGGAAGTGCAACTCCTTCATTAGAAGATATGGCAAGAGCTTTAAAAGGAGTATATGAATTAATTACTTTAAAAAAAAGAGCTAATAATTTACCTATGCCTAAAGTAACAATCATTGATATGAAAGAAGAACAACAAAAAAGAAATTTTATTATAAGTGCACTTTTAGATAAAGAAATTAATAATACTTTAGAAAAGAATGAACAAGTTATGCTGCTTTTAAATAGAAGAGGATTTTCAACTTTTATAACATGTCGTAATTGTGGATTTACTTATAAGTGCCCTAATTGTGAAATATCATTAACTTATCATAAAACTACTAATACACTTAGGTGTCATTATTGTGGTTATACCAAAATCAAAGATGATATTTGTCCTAGCTGTCATGAAAAAGCTTTAAATTATATGGGCATGGGTACTGAAAAATTAGCTGATATCATTATGGAAAAATATCCTTTAGCTAAAGTAATTAGAATGGATGCTGATACAACTACTAAAAAAGGTGCTCATGATAAAATAATTAAATCTTTTAAAAATTTAGAATATAATGTTTTAATTGGAACCCAAATGATTAGTAAAGGACTTGATTTTCCTAAATGTACTTTAGTAGGCATAATAAATGCTGATGATAGTTTAAATATACCTGATTTTAGAAGTAGTGAAAGAACTTTTAGTTTGCTTAATCAAGCATCAGGTAGAGCGGGTAGAAGTACCACTCCTGGTAAAGTAATAATTCAAACTTTTAGTCCTGATAATGATACAATTAGAGCCTTAGAAAATCATGATTATGATACATTTTATAAAAAGGAAATGAATATTCGTAAAATTCTTAAATATCCTCCATATTATTATTTAGCTAATATAAAAATAGCTTCTAAAAATTATGATGAAGCTAGTAGTGAAGCTTCTAAAATAAAAAAATATTTAGCAAAAAATTTAGATAAAACTAGTATTATATTAGGACCTTCTACAGCTTCTAATTTTAAAAGAAATAATATATATCGTTTTAGTATTACAATAAAATATCGTTATGATAATAGCTTAAAAAAAGTAATAAAAACTTTAGATGAAATATATGGAACTAATAAAAATGTTTTTCTTGAAGTAGATATAAACCCTTTATATATATAATTTATGAATAAAAATAAAACTTCTTTCTCATAAATAAAAGGAAAGGAGTTTTATTTTGGCAAGATATAAAGTAGATATAACAGGTATTAATACGAATGAATTAAAAGTTTTAAACGGTAGTGAAATGATTGAATTATTTAAAAGGTATCAAAATGGTGATTTAAGAGCCAAAGAGGAATTAATAAATGGCAATTTAAAATTAGTTTTAAGTATTTTAAGAAGTTTTAACAAAGGGAATTACAACATGGACGATTTATTTCAAGTAGGGGTTATAGGCTTAATTAAAGCCATTGATAATTTTGACTTATCATATAATTTGAAATTATCAACTTATGCTGTTCCTCTAATACTAGGTGAAATAAAAAGATATATTAGAGATAATAATAGTATAAGAGTAAGTAGAAGTATTAAAGATTTAGCTCATAGCATTTTAAGATATAAAGAAAGTTATTTTAATACTCATGGAGTAGAACCGACAAACGCTGACATAGCAAAAGAGTTGGGAGTTGAAGAATACAAAATAGCTCAGGCTTTAGATAGCTTAAAAGAGCCGATGAGTATTTTTGAACCCATCTACAATGATGGTGGCGATACAATCTATTTAATGGATCAAATAGCGGATAAAAAAGATTTGAATAGTGATAAAGATTTGCTAATTTCTCTAAGAAAAAGCTTAAAAAAAATTAAAGATAGAGAAAGAGAAATATTAATAGAAAGATATATTATTGGTAAAACCCAAATGGAAATAGCAGAAGCCTTAAATATATCTCAAGCCCAAGTTTCAAGAATAGAAAAAAGTGCTATCTTAAGTTTGAAAAGAATGATTAAATAACTTTACTTTAAATATAAAAAAAGTTATAATTACTCTTAGGAGTTGGTAAATTTGACAAATAATATTGCAATAAAAAGAGTAGTAGCATACATAATAGATTATATACTTATAAGCTTAATTAGTACATCTTTAATTTATATTACTTTCATAAATCCAAGATATGATGAATATTATGAAGCATCTAGCGCTTATAATAATTTAGTTCAAGAATATTATAATAAGGAAATAAATGCTGAAGAATTGACTATTGAATCTAGAAATTTAAGTTACAAAATAAATAGTAATGGTTATATTTATACAATTGGAAATATTGTTATAGTATTTTTATATTATGGAGTATTTGTTTACTTTACTAAAGGACAAACTTTAGGTAAAAAAATAATGGGTATTAAAGTAGTAAGTAATAAAGATAAAGAATTAAAATTATATAATTATTTTATTAGAACTTTTATTTTAAATGGTGTTATATTAAGTATTTTAACCTTAATTGCTATATGCTTTAAAGAAAGTACATATTTAAATATTTATACTATGGCATCAAACTTTGATATGATACTTATGATTGTTTTGTTCTTAATGGTATTGTTTAATAAAGATGGACGAGGCTTGCACGATATTTTAGCTGGTACCAAGGTAATTGATGTTAGAAATGAATTAATTAGCGAAGAAAATAATGAGGAAGTAGAAGTAATTAAACCAAAGAAATTAAAGAAAGGCCAAAAAGATGAAGATTAAAGAAGTAGTAGGCATAGCTTTTATTGAAAATAATAAATTATTAATCGTTCAATCAAGAAAAAGTAGTAAAACTAATTCATATACTTTTATCGGTGGTGGAGTAGAAGATGGTGAAACTTTATTAGAAGCTGCTAAAAGGGAAGTAAGTGAAGAAATTCACAGTGGTTTTACCATTAATGATGATGAGTTAGAACTTGTTTTTGAAAGTGTTGAACAAGCTGCAAGTAATCCTAATTTAACTATTAGAATGCATGTGTTTTTAGCACATAAAAAAATAAATGTTCCTCTAATTCCTAATGAAGAAATATTAATTTATCATTGGTATGATTTAGCTGAAAATTATAATGTTTCTAATTCTATAAGAAATTTTTTGGATTTTGCCATAGAAAATGGAATAATAGAAAAACACAATTTGCTAAAATAGTAATTGTGTTTTTAAATTTTTAGGCTTGTTCCAAAAAAATTCATCTATTCGCTTATTTTATGAATTTACTAATTATATAATTTTATTAGTAACATCTAATATAAGTGTCATTCCCCAATCTTGAGAAAGAAATGGAAATTCGTCGGCTATCAATCTATTACTTATTACTTTATTGGTAATTGTAATACAAATATAACATGTTATTGAGTTTCTTTTTATTTCTTTAGAAATAGTAGTTCTATCTACATTAATAGCGTTGCCAATGTAGGTAAAGTTATATCCTTTATTTAAAAGATATTCAATGGTACTTCTTTGCTCTTTGCAAAGATTGGTGTTAGAATAGATATATAGACACAAAAATGTGGACCTACATAAGCAATATTATTTCCTTTAATATTGATAATACTTCCTTGTTTAATAGAATACTTACAACAAGCAAATTTACATATCATATCAATTCTTTTTAAAACTTCCTTTGGGGCTTCTAATATTTTTACTTCCTTCATTAAAAACATCTCACTTTCTTCATAATAACAAAAAAACTAGACGGTATTTCTAGTTAAAATTTATTACTACTCGAAAAGTTCGAGTAACTATCAATCTGGTGCCGTTGAGGAAGTTATCTACAACTTTTACCAAAGGTAATTGATATATGAATCAATCACTACATACATTATAATACTTTTGTTGCTATTTGGGAATAGTTTTTATGCAAGAAAAATGATATAATTATCTAAA
>CASEOP010000025.1 GCA_949289505.1 uncultured Mycoplasmatota bacterium | reverse complement strand
TAAAATCAGTTCTTGTACTCTTATTATAACCCGCTAGTATCTCTTGCATTGTATAAGCTTTGTATTCATCAAAATACAAATAACATTTAGTCCCTTTTTTCCTTACCCCAATATTTACAGTATCACTAACATAGCTCATTGCAATACTTTCATCCTTTTCACCATTTACTTCACAATAACTTTTTTCTTCATTAAGCATATAACCACTTATTGGTACGGTATCTATTGAATCATATCCGCCACTTTCATTTGCTTGATACATTGCTATGACATTTAAATCAGCCAACTTATAATTAATTGTCCCAGTTACAAGTGGTATACTTTGTGTTACCCGGTATTTAGCTTTGGTAAAATTAAGTATAATAGCACTTATTACCGCTACTACAAATAATCCTATTAAAATATTTCTTTTCAAATGACTTCTTTTTAACACTTCAAATTTCATAACAGTCCTCCATGAAGTATAGCTTCATTTATTTTTACAATAATATAATATACACTTATTACGCGTATTCTAATTTTATTATACGCATATTACGTGTATATGTCAATACACTTTTTACGAATATTGTAAAATGCAATTGGTGATTACTATGGAAAAACTTAGAGATATACGAGAAGATAAAGACTTACTGCAAAAAGATGTTGCCAAAATTTTAAACGTAAGCCAACAAACCTATTCAAGATATGAAACTGGCGAAATAAGTATTGATAAAGATAGCTTAATTAAATTAGCCAATTTCTATCAAACAAGTGTAGATTATCTTTTAGATTTAACAGATGAAAGAAAGCCGTACCCAAGAAAAAAATCGTAAAAACTATTACGATTTTTAATTTGTTATTTTAGCCATTTCTCTTTTAGTTTTAATTGTTTTATTTTCAATGCAAACTCTTTGCACCACAAATAACATCAAAATAACATTTATAGTAAATGAACCCCCATAACTAAGTAAAGGTAGAGGAACACCCGTTAAAGGTATTAATGCTAAAATTCCAAGCAAATTAATTAATATATGAAATAATAAATACAAAAATACTCCATAAGCTAATACGCTCAATTTTAAATTTTCAGCTTGTCTAGCAATTTTTAATATTCGCCATAACATAATCATATACCCAATTATTAATATAATTCCAACTATTAACCCTAATTCTTCTACAATAATTGGAAAAATAAAATCGGTATGACTTTCAGGCAAATACAAATACTTTTGACTACTATTACCTAAGCCCAAGCCAAACAGTCCACCATTATGTATTGCAATAAAACCATTACAAACCTGATATCCTGTATTTTCTTCATATCTACTACAAGGGTTTCGAAATTCAAATCTTTGAAGTTGTCTTGAATTAAATATCTCAGTTCCACTATAAAGTAAAGCTAGTACTGCTACTACTATTGCAACTCCCCCTATTTTTAATATTTTAACTAAATTTTCTTTAACAAAAGGTAGCCCAATAAAAACAAAAAATACAATACCACTAATTATAAGAGCTGTTCCAAAATCTGGTTGCATAGCTATTAATACTGCTATAAATAAAGACATAGCAACTGGAATTAAAAAAGTATATATATTACTAACTTTCTTTTTTTCTAACCGACTATACGAAACTGCTAAAAACACTATAATAATAGATTTAGCAAATTCACTAGGTTGCAAATTAAAAAAACCTAAATCATACCAACTTTTAGCATTATTAGTTAAACCACCATAAACAAGTAATCCTATTAAAGCAACAATAAGTCCAACAATTGCCAAAGGAATCAAAAACTTATATTTACTAGTTGGAAATCTAATAACCACTAAAAAGCCTAATATAAAACTAGCCAGCAAAAATATAGCTTGTCTTAAAAAAAAGTGATACTGTGGTACATTATATCTTAATACCGTAGATACACTAGATGATGAAAAAATCATAATTAAACCAACAATACTATATATTATCATTATAACTAATAACCAAATATCCATTTTATTTAATAGTTTTTTCACTAATAACACCCTATATATAGTTTAACATAATCATAATTCAATTTAAAGAAATTTTAAAAATTTAAAAATTTTAATGTCAAAATAGTGCCCAAATGAGTAAACTATAATAGATACATAAAGGAGGTATAAATATGTATTATTACGGAAACAACGGCTACTATGGTGGTGGCTATGGTGGATACCAACCTTGCTATAATACAGGCTATGCTGGATACACTACTGGCTATGGCATAGGAGCAGCTATTTGGATAGTTTTATTTATTTTACTTGTAATAATAATTGGTGCTGGATGGAGTTTCGGCAATAATAATTAGGAAGATGAACTCTTCCTTTTTTATTTTACAAAACCTTAATTTTGTGATAAAATAAAGCCACTTAAGGGGTGGAGTATATGAAATTACCAAACATAAAAATATTAGATGAAACTGACCATAGACTAAGAGAAATCAGTAAAGAAGTTGTTTTCCCACTATCTAACGAAGATAAAAAAAATATTGATGATATGATTAATTATCTTACAATGAGTCAAATCCCAGCTTATGAAAAAAAATATAATTTAAGAGCAGGAATGGGACTTGCATATATTCAAATAGGTATACCAAAAAGAATTTTTGTAATAGTTGAAGAATTAGAAGATGAAACATTTAAAAATTACATCATAATTAATCCTAAAATTATAAGCCACAGTGAAGAAAAAATTTATGTTGGTGAAGGTGAAGGTTGTTTAAGTATTAATAGAGAAATTGAAGGAATAGTTCCTAGATATGCTAGAATAACTGTAGAAGCTAAAGATTTAGATGGTAACACTTTTAAAATTCGAGTTAGAGAAGATATTGCTATTGCTTTTCAACATGAAATAGACCATTTAAATGGAATATTATTTATTGATCATATTGATCCTAAAAACCCTTATAAAGATGCTCACAAATATCGTGAATTATAAAAATGAAGCATCTTTTTTTATTAAGCAAAAAAGAAAAAGACATTAAGCTTTTTCCTCTAAATTAACACTTACCAATTTACTAACTCCTGATTCTTGCATTGTTATTCCATATAAGACATCAGCATATTCCATCGTTCTTTTCTTATGCGTAATTAATATAAATTGACTAATATTTTTTCTATCCTGCAAATACTTACCAAATGTATCAACATTAGCCTCATCAAGCGCTGCTTCTACCTCATCTAATATACAAAAAGGACTAGGCTTAACATTTAAAATTGCAAATAAAACAGCTATAGCTGTAAGTGTTTTTTCACCACCAGACAATAAACCTATAGAGTTTAATTTCTTTCCCGGAGGTTCAGCTTCTATTTCAATTCCTGTATTTAATAAATCATCAGGATTAGTTAATTTAAGATTCCCTTTCCCTCCTTTAAATAATGCTCTAAAAACATGATTAAATTCTTTACTAATTGCATCAAAAGTAGTTTTAAATTTATCAATCATAATTTTATCCATTTCACTAATTATATTATTTAATTCTAAACTTGAATCTTCTAAATCTCTACTTTGTTTTATTAAAAATTCATACCTTTCATTTATCCGTTCAAATTCCTTAATCGCTCCAGTATTCACTTCTCCTAATGAAGCAATATCTTTCTTTAAATCATCAACTTTATTTCTTGCTACATCTTCTAACATATCAAGTTCATAATTATTACAAGCATACTCATAAGTAATTTGATAATTTTGTGATAAATTTAACAATAAATTATCAAGTTTTACATCATATTTTCCAATTAAAACCTCTTTTTCCTTCAAAGAATTTTGCAAACGATTATATTCCGAACTAACTTTATGATTTTTACTTTCAAGTTCATTAATTAATAACATCAAATCAGATTTTTGCTTTTTAAGTTTATTTAATTCAACATTAATAATATCTTTCTCACTAGAAACTTTATTAGTTTCCTCTAAAATATTAATTAACTTTTGATCTAACTTATTAGTTCCAATTTCTTCATTACCTTTTATCTCTAATTCTTTTTTAGCTAAATTATCTTCAATAGTTCTAACTTTATTAGTTCTAGTATTCAATATTTCATTTAAATTAATAATATACTTAGATAATTCATTGTTTTTAAACTCTAAATCATCAAAACAATTCATAAAATCTTTATATTCATGATTCATATTTTCTAAATCTAGTTTAGCAATTTCCAATTTTTCTTCTAACTCATTTAATTCTAGCTTTTCATTTAAAGCACTATTATTTTTAGAAGTACCACCAGTAATTGAACCACCCGCATACAAAACTTCTCCTTCTAAAGAAACAATTTTATAACTATAATTTAAAGCCTTACCTATTTTATTAACTGCATCAATATTGGTTGCCACAATAACATTGCCTAATTGATTTTCAATAATATTAGAATACTCTTTATCATATTTTACTAACTTACTTGCAATATCAATAACTCCTGGAATATCTCTAATTTTAAGCAAATCATCTTTAGCAATATACTTACCTTTAATAACATTTAAAGGAAAAAAAGTCGCTCTACCAAGCCGATTATCCTTTAAAAATTGTATACACTCTTTACTAGCTAACTCATCATCAACAACTAAGAAACTAGCTGCCGAACCCAGTGAAGTAGAAATAGCTTGTTCATACATACTTTCCATTTCAATTAAATTACCAATTGTATTATGCACCCCTTTAAGTCGCATATTATTTAATACACTTCTAACTGCATTAGGCAATTTAGAATTATTATTTATATTTTCTTTTAAGATTTCTATTTTATTTTCTAAAACCATTATATTTTTAGCATATTCATTTATTTTAGAATTCAAATTATTCTTTTTTACTTTAGCTACAATTAAATCGTTATCAATTTTATCTTTTTCAATTGATTTATCTTTAATATCTGCTATAACATCATTTAATTTTAATTTTTCGGTTGCTAATTCTTTTTTTAAGGCTAATTCATCTTCTTTTAATTTAACAAGTGCTTCTTCCAAATTATTTTTATCAGCATTATATTTTTTTCTTTCCATTGTAACTAACTTTTCTGCTTCTAAACTAGCCAAATTTTCCGTAACCTCTAAATATTTATTATTTTTCTTAGTTATTTCTTCTTCTAATTTCAAATTTTCTAACTTAAGTTTTTCTAGTTTTGAATTATCCTCTGCATCATTAGCCGAAGCTTTACTAATATCTTTTTTTAAATTATCTATTTCGACTTGAATCTTTTTATAATCAACATTAATTTTACTTATATCACTAGCAATTAAAGCAATTTCAATATTTTGTAATTCCTCTTTAAACGCTAAAAACTTTTTAGCTATTTCACTTTGTTTTTTTAAAGGTTTCACACTTTTTTCTAATTCATCAATAACCAATTTTATCTTTGAAATATTTTCCTTAGTTTTTTCTAATTTTTTTAAACTAACTTCTTTTCGTTTCTTATATTTTAATACTCCTGCCGCATCTTCAAAAATAGTTCGTCTTGCCTCAGGTTTACTACTTATTATATCTGCAACACTTCCTTGTGAAATAATATTAAAAGAATCATTGCCAGCACCTGTATCTAAAAACAAATCTATAATATCTTTAAGTCGCACTTTACTATTGTTTAAATAATACTCATTTTCACCAGTATTATATATTACCCTTTTAACTTCTACCTCATTAAAATCACTATTTAAATAATGATCATTATTATCAAAAACTAAAGCCACATATGCTCTATTTTGAGGTGCTCTCGTTTTAGAACCGGAAAAAATAACATCACTCATTGTATCAGTTCCTCTTAATGATTTAACTGATTGTTCTCCTAATACCCACCTTACCGCATCAACAATGTTACTTTTACCAGAACCATTTGGTCCAACTATCGCAGTAATACCTTTTTTTATTTCTAAATCTATTTTATCTGCAAACGATTTAAAACCATATGCCCTAATACTTTTTAAATACATATTTACACCTTATTTAGCTTCCTTAGATAAAGCATCATAAGCTGCCTTTTGCTCAGCTTCTTTTTTACTTTTACCCTTACCACGTCCATAAACTATTCCGTCAATTATAACCTCATATATAAAAGTTTTATTATGTGATGGACCTGATTCACTTATTAAACGATACTCAAGAGATTTTTTATCAGTTTGAACCATTTCTTGTAAGCGAGATTTATAATCGTCTAAAAAAACGTGATGTTCTAATACGTATGGTTTTAATACTGTTAATACATATTTTTTAGCTACATCTAAACCTTTATCTAAGTATATTGCTCCTAAAACTGATTCAAATGTATCCGCAATAATAGTATCATTAATATTTTTTATTTGCCCATTACCTACTTTAATAAATTTATCAATGCCAACATCTTTAGCATATTGAGCTAAAGCTTCTTCACATACAAAGCTTGCTCTAATTTTTGATAATTCACCTTCCTGATAATTATAATTTTTAAAAAAATATTCACTCGTAATAAGTTGCAATACCGCATCTCCTAAAAATTCCAAACGTTCATAATTATTTCCCCCATGTTCATTAGAATAGCTACTATGAGTTAAAGCTATGCTTAATAATTCTTTATTATCTATTGCAATTCCATATTTATCTAAAAAATTCATATTATCACTCTTCTCATTTATCCTAATAATTATAGCAAATTTATTATAAAAAATAAACACGTTTGTGTTTATTAAATCCATTTTGATATATATATTTTCCTTGTTTGTTCAAATTCAACCTTATGAAATATTTCTATAATACTTTCAACGATCGTCTTAATAATATCCGTACAACATTTTTTTACTCTAATACGCAACAATTCCTGTTTTAAAGTATTTCTAAATAAATAATCATCAACATATTTAGCCATAATTTTATCAATTTGAACCGCATTACTTATTTCATCCTCATTATCTATATCAATGCTAAATATATAATCTTTATATATTTTAACAAGTTGCAAAGATAAATTATCTCCTTCCAAAAAGTCAGCGTTATTTATCTTTTCAAAATTTTTACAATAACTTAAAATTAACTTATTATTATTCAATATTGTCACCCTTTACTTAATACTTTACAAATAAATATTACACTGAAAAAATAAATTTGTCAAACAAAAAAAACTTAGATATAATAAATATAGGTGATTTATTTGAAAAAGACAAAATTAAAGCTTAAAAAAAGAACTTATTATATTCTTTTAAGTTTAGTTATAATAGTTTTTGCTATAATTATAGGAACAAACGTTTATAAAGATTATAAATATAAACAAACAAGTGAGTATAAACTTCTAAATAACGGTTACACAAATAGTGAAATAAAACTTTTAGAAAAAAACTTATCAACTAAAGAAATCGAAACATTAAGTAATGCCTCTAAAGATGAATTCTTAATTAGCATACTAAAAGATGAATATTATATCAAAAAGAATTTAAATCGCTATTTAAATTATCATAAAGAAAACGAAAGCTTTAGTGCTAGAAAAATAGTTGCCAAAGTTAACACAAATACAGATTATAATTATTATACGTATGATTTAGATACCAATATAGAAGATGAATATTTAATGTTAGTTAATAAATATTATCATCTAGATAGTTCATATTCTCCTAATGATTTAATAAATATAAATAATAAATATTATTATGGTGATAATCATAAAATAAAAAGTCAAGTTTATGACGCTTTTATTGATATGTGGAACCAAGCTTATAAAGAAAACATATATTTAATAATCAATTCTAGTTATCGAACTTATAGTGAACAACAAGAGGTATACGATGAATATAAAAATTCTAGAGGAACTACATATGCTGATTCTATTGCTGCAAGACCAGGTTATTCAGAACATCAAACAGGCTTAGCTTTAGATATTTTTAGCAAAGATAATACAACAACCGCCAACTTTAAAGACTCACCAGCTCATTTATGGCTTAAAGAAAATGCATATAAATATGGTTTTATTGAAAGATACACAAAAGAAAACGAAGATATTACTGGATTTGCCGAAGAAGCATGGCATTATAGATATGTAGGAATCGAAGTTGCAACATATATATATGAACATAATATAACTTTCGACGAATATTATGCTTACTTTATTGATAATAAGTAAGCTTTTTTAAATTTATGTAGAAAATTTAGTTATGTAGAAAGTTAATGGAAAAAGCCTTAAAAATAAGACTTTATCATTCAAAACTTTCTACATAATT
>CASEOP010000024.1 GCA_949289505.1 uncultured Mycoplasmatota bacterium | reverse complement strand
GCCATAAAGCTTGTGCTACTATTCAAAGATTAAAAGCTCAATTTAAAAAATATTTAAACAATGAACTAACCCCTAAAAAGAATAAAACCCTTTATGATTATTTTTATATTATAAAAACACCATTGACTGAAGAAGATAGAAGCATAATAGATAAATTATTTGCAGCTCTCCCAAGTGAAAGACAATCTATAATTATGCAATATATAAAAGGTGAAATAAAGCAAGTAAGCAAAGAAGGCCGTAAAGCTTGTGCTACTATTCAAAGTTTAAAATCACAATTTAATAGGTACTTGAAAGATAAATTTGTCCAAAGTAATAATGAAAAAATATATTTAACTAGATTAAAATTATTATTTAAAAAATTAGAATTAATAAACTACTATTTTTGGTTAAATGGCTATACAGAAGAAGAATATAAAAAATATCAAGAAACTAAAATGTTAGAAATAAATGGAAGAAATATTATAAAATTAGATGAAATATTAGAAACCTATATTAATGAATCTCTAGCTTATATTGAAGAATTAAAAAAGAAAAGAAGTATATGATAATAATTGTATACATCTTTTTTTTTATTTCATAATAATAATGGTGTTATTATGAAAAAAATATTTATGGACGTATCGACATTATTAATAGATAACAAATTTAAAATAAATAAAAAAGTATACAATGGTTATCAAACAAATCATTTTTGTGTTGATTATAAAAGCGAAAAATTAATCAAAAAAATAAAAGGGGATTATTTTACCATAAATTTTGATTATGTTAGTTTACATAAAAAAAAGAAATTTATAAAAAAAGAATTAATTAAAATATTAAAACTATTATTTAAAGATTTAAAGACAACTAAACCTTTAATTATTGGTTTAGGAAACTCTAGTATATTATGTGATAGTTTAGGGGTAAAAACAACTAATAAAATAATGGTCACTAATCATTTTACAGACTTTTTAAGCCTTCCTAAAGTAGCTCTATTTAACCCTGAAGTAATAGAAAAAACGGGAATAAGCTCTTATAATTTAATTGAAATGGTTGTAAAAAAACTTAAACCAAGTTTAATAATTATAATAGATTCATTAGCAACCAATAACAAAGAATATTTAAACAATTGTATTGAAATAAATAACACGGGTATTATATCTAGTCGAGCAATTAAAGATAACAAAAAAATAGATTGCAACACTTTTAATATTCCCTTAATTGCTATTGGTGTCCCACTTGTTTTAGAAATAGATAAAATGTTATATACAACCCCAAATGTAGCAGAAATTATAAAGCTAACTAGTGAAATTATTAGTGAAGCATTAAATGATTTATTTTTTTAGTAATAATTAAAGTAATTAACAATATTTGACATTTTATTTAATATCATAAGTATATAATTATGATGGTGAAAGAAAATGAAATATTTTGTAGCTTATAAAAAAGTAAAACTTCCCAAATACAAAGTTTATTATTTAATGATTATATTTTTAATAATATTATTTTTAATTTTTAATCTTATCATGTATATTTTCATAAATAAAGAAAACAGTCAAGAATTTATTAACTTATTCTTAACCAATTCCTATGGTATTAATAATAATACATTTAACAATTTAGATAATTTTTTATTCAAATATACTTTTGGGTTACCCATTTTAAAAGATAAAACCGTAATTAAAGAAAATAACTCAGTTGAAAATATAATAAATGATGATTTAGAAAAAATAGTATATATATACAATACTTTTCAAACGGATAAATATCAAAGTACTTATCACTTTAGTTATAGTATGTCGCCTTATATTGTTCAAGCAAGCTTTATTTTGCAAGAATATTTAAAACAAAATAACATAGGTAGTATAGTAGAAGAAGAAAGTATTGTTAAAGTATTAAAAGAAAATAATATAAATTATTCCAACAGCTATGCTGGTTCTAAGATTTTGTTAGAAAAAAGAATTATAGAAACTCCTACATTAAAATATTACTTTGATATTCAATTATCAGATTATAAACGAGAATTAACTACAATTAATATAGATGGAATCAATTATGCTAAAATTTTATTTGTTATCGGAACTGATAACCCTAGTTATGAGCAAAATCAAAAATTTGCTCTATCATTAAATGAAATTTTAACAAATATTAATGACAAATTATCTCGAGGAATAAGTTTAAGAGGCTCAACAGGTTACCAAGGCATATATAACCAAGACTTTTCTAGTAATGCCTTACTGATTCAAGTAGGGGGAATTTATAACACGATCGAAGAAGTAAATTTATCTATGAAAGTTTTAGCTGAAGTAATAGCAACTTATATTAAGGAGAATAACTATGAGCAAAAATAAAAAAAGTAAATATTTTTTTCGAACGTTATTTGTTTTTTTTGTAATATATGTTGCTTTGCTTATAGCTTATGAAAGTGGATATTATACTTCACGTATGAGTAATAAAGCCACATTAACTAAAGAAGCAATGGAAAAATTTGAAAATGATGTAGCAAGTGGCGAAATAGTAGATATTAAAAATTATCTAGAAGATGACAATGTTGATTATTCAAATAATATAACTAAAATTGGCAACAAAGTTTCTAACAGTATCAGCAAAATTATGACTGAAGGCCTATCAGGTATCTTTGGGGCTTTAAAAGGTTTATTTTGGTAAATTAATAAAAATATGTTCTCCAATATAAATATTAAAATTATATAATTCAAATTAATGGATATTGATTTATTAAAAAAAATAATTTAAAATAATAATAATCATGGAGGCATTAAATGAAAAAAATAGCAAAATTAATTATTTTAAGTGTAGTATTATTAATCATGTGTGGATGTGATAGTGAAATTAATAATACCAATACCAAAGTTTATACGACAATTTATCCGATTGAATATTTAACTAATTATTTATATGGAACTAATAGTACAGTTAGCAGTATATATCCTAAAGGCTCTAATGTAAATAAATATGAGTTAACAACCAAGCAAAAAGATAATTATAGTAAGGGAAATTTATTTGTATATAATGGATTAACAGAGGAAAAAGAACTAGCAAGAGAATTTTTAAATAAGAACCCTGACCTTCTTTTAATTGATGTGTCATACGGTTTAAATTATGAATATGCTATTGAAGAATTGTGGTTAAGTCCTAATAATTTTTTAATGTTAGCTAAAAATATTCGTAATAATTTAATAGATTATACAAGTAGTACAGTTATAGCAGAAACTATTGAGGAAAAATACCGAGAAATAGAGGAATCTTTATCATTCATGGATGCTGAACTTAGAAATATTGCCACTGAAGCTAAAAAAGACAACTCCACAACTCTAATTGTATCGAGTAATAAACTTTCTTTTTTAAGTAATTATGGTTATGATGTAATAGTATTAGATGATACTATAAACGAAAATAATATTGAAAAATATTTTGATGATGGCGTATATAAAGATATATATTTATGTAACAATGATGAAAAAACTGAATTTATAAATAAACTTGTTAGCAAGTACGAAGCTAATATAATATCAGTAAATACTATGTTTACTATAACCGATGAAGAAGTTAATAATAATGATACTTATCTTACAATTATGCGTAAATTCATTGATAATATTCGTAATACGACCTTAGGCTAATCTTGAGTTTAGCCTTTTTATATGATAGAATAATTTTACTGGAAGGTGATAAAATGTTTGAATATATGGGAGATAGAATAAGCAAAGCTATAAAAAATATTAAAGGATTAGGCACAATAACTGAAGAAAATATAAGTGAAGCAATGCGTGAAATTAGACTTGCTTTATTAGAAGCTGATGTAAATTATCAAGTAGTTAAAGAATTTGTTAACAAAGTTAAAGAAAAAGCTTTAGGTTTAAATGTAGCCCAAAGTTTAAAGCCTGAAGAAATATTTATTAAATTAGTAAAAGATGAATTAATTGAATTATTAGGTAAAGAATATGAAGCTTTAAAAATTAATAATGGCAATACTATGTTAATGTTATGCGGTTTACAAGGAAGTGGTAAAACAACAACGGCAGGTAAACTAGCCAATTACCTTCGAAAAAAACATAACAAAAAACCTTTACTAGTAGCATGTGATATATACCGTCCAGCCGCTATAGATCAATTAGTGGAAATAGGAAAAAGCTTAAACATACCTGTCTTTACCAAAGGTAAAATTAGTCCCCTTGAAATAATTAAAGAAGCCCAAATATATGCCAAAGAAAATAATTTAGATTACATAATCATTGATACTGCTGGGCGCTTGCAAATAGATGAACAATTAATGCAAGAATTAGAAGACATTACAACCAATTTTAAAATAGATGAAACAATCTTAGTAATCGATGCGATGATGGGGCAAGATGCAATAAATGTTATAAATGGCTTTAATAATAAGTTAAAATTAACAGGCACTATCCTTACTAAATTAGATGGTAATACAAAAGGTGGAGTAGCTTTATCTGTAAGACATTTAACTAATATACCAATTAAATTTGTTGGTGATTCAGAAAAAATGGACGGGCTAAGAGAATTTTATCCTGATAGAATGGCTGAACGTATTTTAGATATGGGAGATATTTTAGGAATCGCTGAAAAAGTTGAAAGTGTAATTAGTGAAGATGAAGCCAAAGATCAAATATCTAAAATGCGTAAGGGTAAATATGATTTAGAAGACTTTTTAAATAACATTAAACAAATAAAAAAATTAGGCCCCCTTGAAAACATATTAAAGATGCTTCCTGGAGCTCGAAAAATGGGATTAAATAATATAAATATTGATCCTAAGCAGTTAAGCCACATAGAAGCCATTATAAATTCAATGACGCCTAAAGAAAGACGTAATCCTGCTATATTAAAAGCTAGTCACAAAAAGCGTATAGCCAGTGGTAGTGGAGTAAGTGTTGAAGATGTAAATCGCTTACTAAAGCAATTTGAATCAATGAAAGATATGATGAAAAAAATGAGTAATGGTAATATGAAAATGCCTTTTTAGGAGTATTTATGACAAAATTAATTATTATATTATCAGCTATATTTGAATTTCTATTTTATACATTTCTAATGGTTTTAATCGATGGAATAAATATAACTAATCAAATAGTAGATTTGCTTATACACTTTTTAGGCTTAATAATAGTGTCATTTATATTTTATAATCTTTTACAAATCATTTTTAAAAAAATTAATATGAAAGCCAAAAAATATATATATTATGTTATAATTAGTAATCTTATTTTAACTTTAATCGTTCCTGTTTTAATGATTATAATTATTCCCAATGAATTATTAACTAGTTTATCATTTTTAATTTTAATAAGTGCCATATATTATGGAATATTTATCAATTTAACATTAATTTTTCTTAATTACTTTTTTACTAACATGAGAAAAAAACCATGATAAATACCTAAGCATTATTAAACCCTTATCATAAGATAAACTAGAAAGGGAAAGTGATTATCTTGAAAATAAATAATAATCGCGATTGTGAAACAATGAAAGCAGAAAATCTTTATACAGCTGATTACAAGGCAAGCAGTTATGATAATTATTGTGATGCTTGTTCTATGAATATGTATATGCCTAATATGATGGGTGAATCTTTACCCGGAGTAGTGTGTCCACCAATTTATGAATGTCCTAGAGAAACAGTATGCCATAGATATATTTGTCATGAAGTGCCTCAAGATTGATAATTTATGATAGACAAAATATATAAATAAAGACACTTTTGAAATAGTAGATAATGTGTATGAAGATATATAAAAATGGATATATAGTAAATCAAGATAATTATAATATTATTATGTCACCTTATACATTAATTTATATAATATATGAAAATAATTACAACTTTGACAAATTACTTATAGGCTTTAACAAAGAGATTTGGTTATTATAAATATAATAAAAGAAAAACTTAGAAAGCTATAAGCAAGGAACAAGTATTAAATTATCAAAATTGACAAATAATATGCAATGAAAGCGAGGTAATTTATGAATATAAATAAAATTAAAAATGAATTAATAAAACAAAAAGAGTCTAAATTTAAAGGTAATATATATCATTATTCGCAAGTTACTTTTGCTTATAATTCAAATAAAATTGAAGGCAGTAGATTAACTAGTGAACAAACTGAAGCAATATTTGACACATCTTCGTTTATTCCTAAAGCTGACGAACTAATTAAATTAGATGATTTAACTGAATCTAAAAATCATTTTAAATTATTTGATTATATGTTAGCCAATGTAGATAAGTTATTAACAAAAGATATGATAATTGAAATGAATAAAATTTTAAAAAGAAATACTAGTGATGAAGAAAATCCTAGATATAATGTTGGAGGATTTAAAGTTGTTCCTAATATAATAGGGGTAGTAAATGTTATCAATACTACTGCACCTGAAGATGTAGAACAAGAAATAGATAAATTATTAAATGTATATAATTCCAAAGCAAATATTACTTTAGAAGATATCGTTGATTTTCATTTTAGTTTTGAAAGAATTCATCCATTTGGAGATGGAAATGGCCGTGTAGGTAGAATAATAATGTTTAAGGAATGCTTAAGAAATAATATTATGCCATTTATTGTATTAGATGATGATAAACCTTATTATATGAGAGGTTTAAAAGAGTACGAAAATGATAAAATGTTCTTAATTGACACTATTAGACATGAACAAGATTTATATGAGAAAATATGTGAAGAATTATTAAATTTTAAAATAGAAGAAAATAATTAAAAAATTGTAGCCCCCTATAAAAAAGCTAATTTATTAGATGTAGAATGAATTTTACAAGTGCTAAATAATATTCTACTTTTACATGATTAGTAAAAACTATTGATACTTAGAATGATTTTTAATAAAGTATGATTTGCCTCGTATCAGCAAATGAACTAGCATTGTCGTAAAAAAATGAATATTTATAAGTAATACTAAAATAAGCTTTTTATCCATAAATTTAAGTGAGGTGCTTAATTATGGATAAGTACAAAATAAATTTTATTTTTACTAACGAAAAAGAAATAAATGATATCTTAATAAATGTTTTAAATAAAGAATTAAAAGATTTTATTCAAATGATTTATAAAAATAATAAAAAAAAGGTAACATCATCATATACTCATTTAGCTCTAGAAAGAGGCAAGAATTGTTAAAAATTATAAATAAAACCTATAATGTTGGAATTTATATAAGATTATCTCGTGAAGATGATGATAAAGTAACTGAAAGTGAAAGCATTACAAATCAAAAGAGTTTATTACTTCAATATGTTAAAGAGAATAATTTAAGAGTTTATGATATTTATATTGATGATGGATATAGT
>CASEOP010000023.1 GCA_949289505.1 uncultured Mycoplasmatota bacterium | reverse complement strand
GGTTGTACAATACCTATAAGAGAAATAAAAGGCATAATTCTAACATAGAAAAATGTCTTTTTTAATATCATAGAAATTGAGACAAAAAATGTCCGGGCATAAGACAGTCTCTTGACATTTTAATCATAAATAGTATATAATCTAATTATGAAATACTAGATTATGTTAGGAATGATTATATGTTAGAGGAAATAGAAGGCATTATAGTTAAAGAAATACCATATAGTGAAACATCTAAAATTATACATGTATACACTGATAAGGGTATTATCTCTGTTATGTGTAAAGGGGCCAAAACTTTAAAGAGCCCCTTTAGAGCTACCACCCTTAAATTTACCTATGCTAAATTTTATATAATATATAAAGAAAATAAGCTATCTAATTTAAAAAGTGTTGATATAATTAAACCATTAAGCAAAATAAAAAATGATATTATATTACTAAGTTATTTAAATTACATAACTGAATTAACAACGCAAGTTATAAAACAAACTAATACTAATCTTTATAAAGAATATATAAATGCTATTTTAAAAATTGAAAATGGTTTAGACCCACTAATTATAACTAATATACTTGAAATCAAATATTTAGATTATTTAGGCGTAGGTCTAAATCTAAATTCCTGTGTTTCCTGTGGCAGTAAAACCAATATTATTACCATAGATGGTGATAGAGGTGGCTATATATGTACTAATTGCTATCAAAACGAATTAATCGTTGATAAAAAAACAATTGAATTAATAAGAATGTATTATTATGTAGATATTAAAAGTATTAGCAATTTAAATATAAGTGACAAAGTAAAAAATGAAATTAATTATTTTTTAAATACTTATTATGATAGATATACCGGTTTATATTTAAAAAGTAAAAACTTTTTAAAAAAATTAATATAGTGTTACTATATTTTTTTAATTTATTAAAAAAATTAAGACAACTTTACAACAAATTAAAAAAAACAAATAGGCAAAATAAAAAATATTTGCTAAAATAATTATATAGAAGAGGTGTGTGTATGAATGAATCAAATGTTGAACAAATAATTGTTCCCAATTATGAAGAAAAACCAAAAAAGAAAAAGGGGAAGGTAGTTCTAATAATTTTACTTTTATTAATCGCGGGGAGTATAGGCTTATATTTTGGTTATCAAAAATTAAATTCTAATCCCCTAAGTATCTATAAAAAAGCAATTAATACAACTTATGAATTATTAGATGGTTATTTAAAAGATAATTTAGAAACAAAATTTCAGTTAAATCCTTATGAAGAAAGTTTTAGTCTTAACACTAACTTTAGTGTTGAAACGAGTATTGAAGACTTAAAAAAATTAAATGATTATAATTATGGCTTTAATATTGGAATAGACTACAAAAATAATATCTTAAATTTAAATGCTAATATTAAAGAAGAAAATGAGCAAATAATAGGCTTATTAGCTTTATTAAAAAATAATAGTTTATATTTAGCTAGTGATGAATTATTCAGTAAAGTTGTAAAAATAGATTCCTTTAATTATGAATTAGATCAAGAAGAAATTAATGAATTACAAAACTATAAAATTGAATATGAATATATTCATACTGTACTAACAAAATTAAAAAACATCTTAATTAATTCTTTAGATGAAGAAAAATTTGATATGTCTAATGAGACAATTGAAATTGATGGCAAAGAAATAGAATCAAAAAAAATAAGTTATATCTTAGATAAAGAAAATTTAGAAAGAACATATAATTATTTTAAAGACCAAATAACTAATGATGAAGAATTAATAAATGCTATAAGTGAGATTACTAATCTTTCTAAAGATGAAATTACTTCTATCTTTACTGAAGATCTTGATTTAAGTGATTATGAAAATATAACAATTAACTTATATGCTAAAAATAATCAAATTATAGCAGGTAATATTATAGTTGAAGAAGAATTAATAACTCGTTTTACATACGAAGACAAAGAATTTAAATTATATATGGGTGATGAATATACTAATATTGATTTAGTTTATAAAAATAATACTTTAGAAATTAAATATTATGAATATGATGAAGAAATATATAGTTTAAGCTTTACTGATAAAAAAACATCTAAAGAAATAAAAATAACAACTAACGAATATGGTGAAAACAATAATATATATTTGAAATTAAGTAATATAAAGGATTCATCTAATAAAGTAAGCTCTGATATTGAATTTAGTTATGAAAATAAATATTATGAAGATATAAATGCTATTAAATTTAAAGGTGCTATAAGCATAGAAAAAGGACAAATTAATTCAGTTGATACTAATAATGCTATAGATATAAATAGTTTAACTGAAGAAGAACAAACTGAAATTATGAATAACTTATTAAGAGTAATTGAAAAATTAGATTTAGAAGATTTAGCTAATAGTTTATAAATCCTATATTTAGGATTTATTTTTTTCTCTATATTTGATATATTTATAAAAGGAGGTAAATATATGTTTGAAGAAATATATATAAATATGCAAAATCACAATGAATTATTAAGTAAATACGCTTGTAAAGATAATCAAGCAATATACCCAAAGAATAATGATAATGATATTAGAACCCCTTTTTTTCGAGATATAGACCGCATAATTTATTCTTTATCATTTATAAGGTATCAAGATAAAACCCAAGTATTTTCCAATATAAAACATGATCATATAGCTAAAAGAATGATTCATGTGTCTTTTGTAAGTAAGATAGCTAGAACTATAGGGCGAGCTTTAAATCTTAATGAAGATTTAATTGAAGCATCAGCTTTAGGTCACGATTTAGGTCATACTCCCTTTGGTCATACAGGAGAATCTATTTTAAATGATTTAAGTCTAAAGTATAATGAAGGTTATTTTAATCATAATATCCAAAGTGTTCGTAATTTACTTTATATTGAAAATTATGGTAAAGGATTAAATATAACTTTACAAGTATTAGATGGCATAATGTGTCATAATGGTGAATTTGCCTTAGGGAAATACGAACCAGTAACTAAGAGTATTGAAGATTTTTTTTATGAATACAACCAAAGTTATCAAGATAAAGAACTATTAAAAAAATTAAGACCCATGACTTTAGAAGCATGTGTTGTAAGAGTAAGTGATTTAATAGCCTATTTAGGTCGAGATATAGATGATGCTGTAAGATTAGGTGTTTTAAAAAGGGAAGAAATACCATCTAGTATTACAAAGATTCTAGGAAGTACAACTAAAGAGATAGTTAATACCTGTGTATTAGATATTGTCAAAAATAGTCTTAATAAAAGTTATATAAAATTAAGTGATGAAGTATATAAAGCAATAGTTGATTTAAAAAAATTTAATTATCAAAATATTTATAATCAAGCTATAACCAAAGAAGAATTATCTCTCCTTACTAAAAAATTTACTATTTTATTTGAAACATACTTACAAGATTTAAAAACAAATAATTCTTCTTCTCCTATAATAAATTCTTACTTAAAAAATATGAGTAATACTTATAAAGAGAATAACACTAATGAAAGAATAATTATTGATTATATAGCAGGTATGACCGATGATTATTTTTTAAGAGAATATGCTAGAATTAGTAACCTATAGGTTGCTTTTTCTTTTGCAAACATGTGTTTGTTATGATATAATTTAAATATAAGAGGAGTTTAGATATATGGAAATATTAAAATACCAAAAAATTAATAATAAAGAATATAAAGTATATGTTAATAATGATGTATATAATTTATATACTGACATAATAATCAAATATGAACTTTTACGAAAAAAAAAGATAAGTGCAAATGAAATAGCAACTATTTTAAAAGAAAATAGTAAACTAAAAGCATATTACGAATGTTTAAAAAGTTTAAATACTAAACTTAGAACAAAAAAAGAACTAATAAATATCTTAAAGAAAAAAAGTTATTCTGAAGAAGAAATATTATATGCGATTAATAAATTAGCTAAAGAAGGGTATTTAAATAATAAACTATATATTGAAGCTTACATTCATGATAGTTTAACTCTAAATACAGTAGGAGCCAAAAAAATATTAACTGATTTAGAAAAACTAGGCTTTGAAGCTAAAGAAATAAATAAAGAACTAGATAATGTTGATAACCAAATATATCTAAATAAAATTGAAAATTACATAAGTAAAAAATTAAAAGCTAATAAAAAAAGTGCTAATGAATTTAAACAAAAAATAACTTATGATTTAATTAATAAAGGTTTTAATAAAACTGATATTGATACATGTCTTGCTAAATTTAATATAGTAGATAATGAACAAGAAATATCTAAGCTAATAAATAAATTATATACTAAATATATTTCTAAATATGATTTATTTACTACTAAATTAAAGATAAAAACCTATTTATATCAAAAGGGCTATAATAATATTAATCTTGATAATTATATTAATTAATTTCCTTCAAATAAAAACTTCCAAAACAACATTGGAAGTTTTATTATTCTTGATTTTTATAAGTGTTAATTAAATTATTCATATAAACACTATATTGACTATCAAGTTCGCTATCTACAATATTTAATTCATATAAATCACGATAATAACGAATAGCATCAACCATTAATGATTCATCTTCACTAAGCTTATTCGTTGTAATATCATCTTTCATACTATCTAAAGCATCATCATAACTATCTTTTTCACCTGTAGCAACTTTTAAGATAACATGATAACCAAGTTCAGTAGTTATTATTTCCGTTGAATATTCACCATCTTTAAGTTCATTTGCGGCTTTTACAAGTTCATCATAATTACTATCTAAAGAGCCAATATTAATTTCTCCTAAATTACCACCATCATCTTTAGTATCATCATCTTCCGAATATTCTTTAGCTAAAGAAGCAAAAACTTTTTCAATATCTTCATCATTTTTCTTAGCTTTATCTAATTCAGCAATAATATTTTCTATAGTTTCTTTGGCTCTATTTTCAGCTTCTTCTTTTTCTTCATCTTCCATATCATCAGTTACATCAGGTGTAATTAAAATATGTGATATAGTCATATTTGGATATACACTATTTTCATAATATTCTTTCAATTCTTTATCAGTAATATTATCTTTTACATAAGCTTCAATGGCAACATTTTGCATATAACTTATATAAGCAAAATTTTCATAAGCTTCAACAGTTTGATAACCATAATATTGTAAATAAGATAATAATTCTTCTTCACTTTCATAACTACTTCTTAATTGATCAATAATAGCTTTCGCATAAGCTTGTCCATTTTCTACTTCATCAGGAAATTCCTCTTCAAAAATATACTTATCTATCATATTAAGCAAAGTATCAAGCCCAAAACTATTTTTAATTTCCTCATAAAATTCATTAGCACTAATCATTTTATCATCTTTAAAAGTAACTACTGCCTCATCACCATTTGATAGAGTAGGTATTTTTCCACATCCACACAAAAATAGTGAACAAACTCCTAAAATAATAATTTTTTTCTTCATTTATATTTCCCTCCTAATAAAACCATTATAGCAACTAAAAATAAAAAATACAAGAAAAAAGCTTTATTTCTCTAAAAACTCCATCAAATAATCCCTAAAGCTTAGGCTTTTATCTCGCACCATTTAAAACATTTACCATAATATATAAGTGAAAAGACAAAAAAAGGAGGAATGATTTATGAATAATTGTGGATGTGGCACAGGTTTAAGTGCTGCGATGATATTAGTATTATTTATCCTATTAGTCATTATAGTAGGAGCGTTCATTTAGTCTTTTAAAACTTAAGGAGGTGTCCCATGGGATGTTGTAAAGATAAGTGTTCTTCTAATAATGGAGGATGCACACTTCAAGGTAGCGCATTTTTAATAATTGTCTTATTTATTCTATTAGCAATTATCTTTGGCGGATTTTTATATTATTAAAGAGGCTTCACCTCTTTTTTTCTTTTGACAAAATTAAAAATTTATAGTACTATATAGGCCGAAATGAGGTATTGTTATGACAAATCAAGAATTACAAAAAATTATTAATTTAGCTAAAAAATATAAAATGAAAGTAAAAGATTTAAAAATGTTATTAAAATTGTTCACCAATAATGACGGTAATATTAATGAACAACAATTAAGTGATATAGAATTTATTATATTAAAAGGCTTTTTTGATGATAAAGAACTAAAAATTATTTTAGAAAAATTGTTAAAACAAAATTATACTAAGTGGCATTGTTTAGGCAATTTATTATATTATCCTATTATAAAAAAGTATTTAGCCGAAAAAGAATTTCCTAATGAAGTATGGGACGTCGTTTTTTATAATATTCGAAATATGCCAACAAAGAATTATATTTTAGAAAAATTGTACTGTGAAAAATTAGAACTATATCACGCAAATAGTAAAGAAGAATTAGATTTTTTTGGTGCTTTTTTTGATATAATAAAAAACTACTCTTTTGCCCTTAATTCTTGGATTTGGGAATATTTCTTTGATAAGCAAAAATCTTTAAATGAACGAAATAAAATTTTATATATTATTAAAAGTTTAAATCAAAAATTTTCTTTCCTAGAAATTAGCTCAAAAATTAAAAATGTAATAAAATGTTATGAATTATATGGCGAGAAATTAGCTGCTTCTTATGCAAGAGCGTTAAATAAATTAGATTTAGAAATACCAACTATCACATCTGAAGAAGAAAAAAGAATCTTTATAATTTTATATGATTTTTTATTCTTTAGTTGTCGAGAAAATACTGCTGTTAATTATTTAAATTCAATCTATTATCAAATACTTACAAATAATAAAATTGAAGTTGAAAAAAGATTAGAATTTGCTGAAAATTTAATTGAATATCAACTAGTTTTAAAAGATAGTATAGTAATATCATTATGGCATACTTATTTAGAACAAGGATTTGATGCTATGATAACTTTAAAACACGCTTACTTAAATAATGGTATTAGAACAAATATATTATGTAAAACATTTTTAATGCAAGAAACCAAACCTGAAGTATTAGAATTAGCAAGACAAGTATTTAGAAATAATAGAGTCCGAAAAGATACCGAGAATTTATCTATTTTAAATGACTTACAAACCTCAGATGAAAAAATAGAATTTTTACATTTTCTAGCTAGTAAATATCCTGATATAAGTGAAGAACAAAAACAACAATTAGAAGAAGAAGCTAAAGATAAAGAAGTTAGAGAAAAGATAGCCCAAGATAGTTATAATGATTTTTTAAATAATAAAATAGGTCTAGCAAAATTAACTGAATCATTAAATGATGCTGAAAATATAAGTTTTGATTTGATTAGAGTAAGACGAAAATAAAAATAAGTCTTTGTGTTAAAGTGTTATTTTTGAGGTGTAAACATGAAAACTTTTTCTAAATTATTTACATTATTTAGTAAATCAAAACAAACAAATCAAATTATGAATATTTCTTCTTCATACTATATTCCTAAAATTAATGAAATAAAAGATAAAGATATTCTAAACTTAGTTCAATTTTATCTTAATGAATATACTCATAAATTAACAAGCAAAAAATTGATATTTACTAGAGATTTAAGACCTAAATATTTAATTGATAAAATAAATATGTGTACTAATATTATTTTGAATATATGTATTGAAAATGAATTATTTGCTAAACACACTTTTATTCCTAAAAAATACTTATTATTATGTGCTAAACTAAAATATTACGAAAATACCATTTTAGTAAGTCAAAAAGAAATTTTAGCAAGATTAATAAGTCTTAAACATATTTATGAAACTAAGTTGATATCACCACCTAAAAGAAAATTATTAAAAACTTTATATGAAAGCCTATTTATTTCTTATAGTATAATAGAAGCCCAAATATTTAGCATTAAATCTATTATCGAAAATTATTTAGAAAAAATCAAATTAGTTGAAGATAGCTTCGATTATGACGAACATGATAAAGAGATTTATGAACTAGCCAAAATAATTTTGCCGGATATTTATCCCAAAATAATTGATAGTAACATAAAAGACGCAAGTAAGATAGTTTCTTTAGAAATAATGCTAGAACAACACATATATCAAAATTGGGAATTTTTAAAAAATTTGTTGCTAGAAGATTTAGAAAGCCAAAATATTGAAGAAAAAAAGGAAAATTTATTAAAAAAAGAAAGTATATTAAAAGCTTTAGCTACTTATGGCCGCAATTTAGTCAATGAACAAGATATTATTAATTTTTATGAAGAAAAATTTATCTTTCTATGTAAAATCGTAAATGAAGAAAATATTAATAAATATTTTAATTTAACTAAGTTAAATATAATTGAATTTCAAACATACGAAAAATTAATTCAAGTAAAAATAGAAAATTTAGTTAAAGGCACTAGCAAAGCTTTGCAAAATATTCATAATAACGTAAAAATAGAATTTATTAAGCAAGCTAAAAAAGTATTGACCCTAAATGGCGTCTTTGAAGTATCATACATTCTAAGTAACTATACTCTTTTTAATTTATTAATGTGTTTAGATGAAGAAAAGGGAATTGAAAAGTTTTTTGCTACTTATAAAATAAATATTAATGAATTAAAACCAGAATTTAAAGACAACAATATTGTTAAAACAGAGGATTATATATCATTAAATTGTTTAGACTTTATAAAAGAATTACTAAATAATAATATAAAAACATCGGTATATAATCCTTCTAATACCAATAATAATTTAAATGAAAATATTTACGTCTTATATCTTATATGGGAAAAATATCAAAAATCATTATTAATCTCAGAAAATGAACCTAATACTTATCAAATTCCTAGTGGTATAGTAGCCTTAAATTTAGCCACTAATCCAGTATCTCCTTTTTTAAATGAAATATTGCGAAAAAAAATAGTTGTTTTACCTAAAGGATTAATCAAATTCACTTGTGATGAATATAATCCCAATATTATTTTAAATGATGAACTTCAATATTTAAATGTAAAAAAATGGCTTAGCGAAAATTTAGTAATATCCCCGAATTTACGTAAAATAGTAATTGAAGATTCTCAAAATATTAGAACTATAAAATTTAGTGATTTTAGAAATTCTTTATTGTTAAAAAATAATTTTGATCTTTTTTTACTCCAATTTTATAGCTCAACGTTAAAAAAAAGGGAAATTTATCGTGAAAATGTCAAAAAGCATATTAATATGGATTTGCAATCGTATAGAATAAGTAAATATGATGATTATTATAATCAATATTATTATGTTCCAATACTTTATTATGAATATTCAACTCTTGTAAATAAAATAATTTTTGAAGATAAAGGCAATTCAATTGTTTTGGATAAAGACATATTAAATAGTGTTATTGAAGTAGATGAAGTTAAGAGTTCAGGTTATTCCATGGAAATAAAACCCAAAATAGCATTTAGAGAAATTGTCAAAAAAATAGAAGCTTTTATAAAAAAAGAAAGTGCATATGATTTAGCTAGTAAAAATAATTTGCCTTTTGCTCGTATTTACGGGCGTAAGTAATTTTATATAAAAGGAGCATATAGCTCTTTTTATATGTGTAAAATTTCCGTAAATATTATTGCAATCTAAAAAAAGCCAATGTATTCATCTTTACAAATAAACCTCCATTTGATAATATTATGGTAAGCAGTGGTACATTGTGGTAGAAAGTGGGGGACCTAAAATGTTCATGGGCGAATATCATCATAATATTGATGATAAAAATAGACTAGTAATTCCCTCAAACTATCGTTGTAGTTTAGGAGAAACTTTTATTGTAACGCGTGGCCTTGAAAAATGCTTATACATCTACACAACTGAAGAATGGCAAAAAATAGTTGATAAACTTAATAGTCTACCATTTACCAAAAAAGATGCCCGTGTCTTTATTAGATCTTTCTTTTCTGCTGCTGCTAATTGCAATCTTGATCGTCAAGGTCGCATAAACATTACTTCCCAACAAGCCATTTACGCCGATTTATCTAAAGAATGTGTCATAATCGGCGCAAATGATCGTATAGAAATATGGTCAAAAGAAAATTGGAACAAATTTAATGATGAATATGCTGAATCATTAGAAACTGTAGCCGAAAATTTGTTTAATGGAGAGTAAATTATGAAACATTATAGTGTTATGTTACCTGAAACGATTGCTGGATTGAACATAAAAGAAGACGGCATATATGTAGATGCCACACTCGGATATGCTGGTCATAGTAGTGAAATTCTAAAAAGAATAAAAAGCGGGCGCCTCTACGCCTTTGATGCGGATATTACAGCTATAAATTATTCGCATCAAAAATTAAGTGAGATTTCTTCTAACTTCGAACTTATTCATACTAACTTTATTAATCTTAATGAAAAATTAAATGAATTAAATGTAAATTTAGTTGATGGCTTTCTATTTGATTTAGGCTTATCTAGTCCTGAGATAGATGACGCTAAGCGTGGCTTTAGTTTTATGCAAGATGCTATTCTTGATATGCGCATGAACAAAGAGGACAAATTAACAGCCCAAATAATTGTTAATACTTATAAAGAAGAAGATTTAATAAAAATTTTTTATGAATATGGCGAAGAAAGAAGAAGTAAAGATATTGCAAAATCGATCATTGCATATCGCCAAAAAAAAGAAATAACACACACACTAGAATTAGTAGAAATTATCAAAAATTCAGTTGGGGCAAATTATTTTTATAAACAACACCCCGAAAGAGTTATATTTCAAGCATTAAGAATTGAAGTTAATCAAGAATTAGTTGCACTAAAAATAGCATTAGAAAATGCTATAAAAAGGCTAAAAAAAGGGGGAAGAATATGTGTTATAACTTTTCATTCCCTAGAGGATAGAATTGTTAAACAAACATTTAAAAAGTATAGTGAAGTAAATGAAATATTTAAAGGTATGCCCGACATACCCCAAGAATATCTTCCCTTAATTAAACTTATTAATAGAAAGCCAATAACCCCAAGTGCGAAAGAGTTAACTGAAAACAGTAGAAGTAAAAGTGCAAAATTAAGAATAGTAGAAAGGATATAGTTTATGAGAACCAAAAGAGTAAAAAGGATAAAATTATTAAAAGGTGAAAAGTTAATGGCTTTTTTAGTTGTTTTCTTTGGTTTTATAGTTATGCCTACATCATGGGTTTATACCAAAGCTCTTTTATCAGAAACTAATATCGAATTAGAAAAAATAGAAAGCAAAATCAACAAACAAAATGATGCTAATGAAGCATTGAGTATGCAAATAGATGAATTAGCATCAATCGAAAATATTCAAAGTATTGCTAGCGCAAGTGGTTTATCTTATAATAATAGCAATATTAAAAATATAAATGAATAGGACGTGAAACATGAAAAAAAAGAGAACTAAAATAAGAGTAAATAAGTTTTTTATTGTGCTCTTCTTTGTCTCTTTTTTTTGTGCCATAATAAAATTAGCTTACGTTGCTCTAAGTCCCAATGTTGATGGTTTAAACTTAAAGGAATTTGCCAGCAAAAGAAATACTACCATTCAAACTCTTTATGCTTCAAGAGGTAATATTTATGATATAAATGGTGAAATATTAGCTAAAAATGTTAATTCTTATACTTTAATAGCCTATTTAAGTGAATCAAGAACCACTGACCCTGATAACCCAAGACATGTCGTAGACAAGGAAGGCACTGCTAAAGCTTTATCAGAAGTATTAAATATGAGCTATGAATATGCTTTATCAAGATTAAATGTAAAAGGAGCTTACCAAGTAGAATTTGGCAGTGCTGGAAAAGATTTAAGTGAAAACAAAAAAACTGAAATAGAAGCTCTCGCATTAGCTGGAATAGATTTTATTAGTGGCAGTAAAAGATATTATAAACAAGGTAGTGCGGCCTCATATTTAATAGGTTATGCTAGAATTAATGAAATAGGAGAGATTGTTGGTGAAATGGGAATAGAATCCTATTATAATGATGAATTAAAAGGTACCGATGGGGAAACGATGTATGCTAAAGATGCCTATGGTTATCAAATGGGGGATGCTTACTATACAAAAGAACCAATAAGTGGAAACGACATTTATTTAACACTAGATTCTCAAATTCAACTTATATTAGAAGATGCATTAAATACTTTAGAAGAAAATAATGAATTTGCATGGGCAACACTTACGGTAATGTCTGCTAAGACAGGGGCAATTGTTGGTAGTGCAAGTAGCCCTGATTATAACCCCAACACTTTAGAAGGATTAACTAATTACGTCAATCCCTTAGTAGGATACACTTACGAGCCAGGTTCAACTATGAAAATTTTTTCATGGTTAGCGGCAATGGAAAGTGGCGTATATGATGGAGAAGAAGAATTTATGTCAGGTTCTATTGAAGTTGGTGGTGCTAAAATATACGACTTTAACAATGCAGGTTGGGGAATGATTAATTATGATACTGGCTTTGCTTATTCTTCAAATGTCGGGGCAACCAATTTAGCTTTAAAAGTAGAAGAAAAGCAAAAAGGGTATTTAAAAGAATTTTACGAATCTTTAGGTTTTGGCTCTAAAACAGGAATTGAACTTCCTGGTGAGCAAAGTGGTGTTTTAAGACTTACTTATGCATCAGAAATAGCTACTGCCTCTTTTGGGCAAGGAATAACTACTACTCCAATTCAAACATTGCAAGCATTAAGTATATTAACAAATGATGGAGTAATGTTAAAACCATACATTGTTGATAAAATAGTCGATGACAAAGGAAATATAACTTATGAAGGCAAAAGAACTGAGTTAGGAAAAAAAGCATCAAGCGAGTCAGTAGCTAAAATATATAGCTTAATGTATGATGTAGTCTATAATGGTCTATCATCTTCATGGAAACCTAAGAATGTAACTTTAGCCGGTAAAACTGGAACTGCCCAAATAGCTAGTGAAACAGGTGGCTATTTAACAGGAAGTACCAATTATATTCGTTCCTTTGCCGGTATATTTCCTTATGAAGATCCTGAATATATTATATATATTTCCGTCAAACAAATTGATAATGGTGTTGCTCCTGTTGCTAAAGCTTTAACAAGTGCTGTTGAAAGTATTGCTAATTATGCTAATATTACCAATACGGAGTCAGATATTGATTTATCTAAGATAATAAATTTAAGTAATTATATTAGTAGTGATATTATAACTACGACGGAAGAATTAGAAAAACTTAATTTAAGAGTAATTAAAATAGGAAATGGTGATACAATCATTAATCAATATCCCCTAAAAAACACTAAAGTTTTAGTAGGCAGTAAAATATTTTTATTAACTAATAATAATGAATATGTTATGCCTGATATAAAAGGTTGGAGTAGTAGTGAAGTAATGAATTTTTGTAATTTAGTTGGCTTAAAATACAAATTTAATGGCTATGGAACGGTTAGTGAATTTAATTTACCAGTAGGAGAAATCATTGATTTAACTAAAACCCTTGAAGTAACTTTAGCAACTGTATAATTAAAATAAAAAAACCCATAATAAAAATGGGTGAAACAATGAAAGAAACAAATAATTATTTTAAAGGATACACAGAAACAAATAATAGTTTAGAATATAAAAAATATGGCTTATTTAATGAATATGGCTTAAATTTAGATCGAAGTAAAACTTACTATAATGAAGATAATATTATTAAAAAGAAATGTAATATAACTAAAAATAATGGCAAATAACCAGAAGTCACTGAAAAAGTAACAAAATAAAAAATTGATATTTAGAATTTGTTTCTATTTATCAATTTTTTTGTTTAATTTTTAAAATG
>CASEOP010000022.1 GCA_949289505.1 uncultured Mycoplasmatota bacterium | reverse complement strand
CTTATTGTAGCAGTTATTAAAGGAGAAGATAGACGTGATAAAACTAGTAAGTGATGAAGCAAATATTCGAATTGATAAATATTTAGCTAATGAAACTCATTACTCAAGAGAAAATATTAAAAAATTTATTGATTCTAAATTGGTAGTGGTAAATAATAAGAATGTAAAAGCAAGTTATAAAGTTAATTCAAATGATGAAATTATTGTTTATGATGATAAATTAATTAAAGATGAAGAAATTGAAGCGGTAAAAATGCCAATTAATATTGTTTATGAAGATGATTATTTAATGGTAATTAATAAACCTAGCGGTTTAGTTGTTCATCCTGGAAATGGAAATTATAATAATACACTTGTAAATGGGCTTATGTATTATACAAAAGAGTTAAGCGATATAGGGGGAATAGAAAGGTTAGGAATAGTTCATAGGATTGATAAAGATACTAGTGGATTATTATTGGTGGCTAAAACTAATAAAGTTCATGAAATATTAGCTAGTAATTTTAAAAATAAAGAAATAAAAAGAGAATATATTGCTCTTTTAGAAGGGGTTTTTAATAATAGTAGTGCAACTGTTGATGCCCCAATAGGTAGAGATAAAAAAAATAGAGAAAAAATGGCGGTAGCATCAGATGGTAAACATGCTGTAACTCATATGAAAGTTTTAAAAAGATATGATAAATATACGCTTGTAAGCTGTGTTTTAGAAACAGGGCGCACTCATCAAATAAGAGTGCATATGGCTTATATTGGTTATCCTATATATAATGATCCTGTTTATTCAAAAAAAGAAGCTAGTAGTTTTGGACAATTTTTGCATTCATATAAAATGAGTTTTATGCATCCTGTTACAGGTCAAAATATGGAATTTGTTTGTCCTCTTCCAGATTATTTCCAAAATTTTTTAGATACTTTAGAATGATTTAAATAGCAAAAAAGTCATTGATAATTATAAATAGGATTATATTAATTAAAAAAAAGTTAATTAATGGTAGTATTTTAGAGTGATTAAATATTTTTTTGATTTCTAAGTTTAATATAAATGATGTTATTGAAAGAATTATATTAATTATTAGGCTATATATTAAATCTTCAAAATAATAGTAATAGATAGGTAAAATAATAATAAAGAGGAAATTTAAAATAATATAAAATAAATTATTGTGATTTAAATTTTCTAAATAAATAAAATAATAAGTAGTTATAAATATTAGACTAATAAATGTTAAGTAGAATAGCAAACACATATCTCCACCTCTTTACTAAATATATGTTTTGTTATAAAATAAATGTACTGGGGTGAATATTATGCAATTTAATATATTAAATAAAAATGATGAGATGGTTATGTCTTTAGTTCATTATTTTATTACAGAAGAAAATTATACACCGATTGTAGTTAAAGGGGTTAAAGACGAAATATGGCTAGAAAATTTAGATGGACCTTATCGTATTATTAGAATTAATTTTAATTATATCCATAATGATGAACAGTATAAGTTTGATATATTTAAGACTAAAAGAGTAGTTAAACAAATTAAGAAAAAAACTATGTCTTTTAATGTGAATACTTTAAATATATTTTTAAATCTTAATGAAGGAGTACATATTTTAGAAGAAAAGAATTTAGCTAATGTTAAATATACTGATATAAATGAAATACTTAAAGATAAAAATATTGAAACAGTTTTTCCTAATATTAAAAACAAATTGATTAAAGATAAAGAAGGCATAGATTTAATTGTTAATGTAACAAATGATATTAATGCGAAAACGGTAGAAGATAATAAGTTATTTACTAAAATATTTGAACCTAAAAAAATTATAGTTACACCTTTATTGATTGCTTTATCAGTTATAGTTTTTATTTCAATGTATATTTGGGGAAATGGTAGCCAAAATGTTGTTACATTACTCATGTTTGGGGCTAATTTGCGTGTTTTAGTACAAGAAGGGGAAGTGTGGAGATTAATTAGTTCTATTTTTTTGCATATTGGTATAGCACATTTAATTGTTAATATGTATTCTCTTTATATAATTGGTAGACAATTAGAGGGATTTTTAGGTAAATGGAAGTTTTTAATCGTTTATCTTGGAAGTGGGGTTGTAGGTTCACTATTATCAGTAGTGGTTCATTCAAATATTTCAGCAGGTGCTAGTGGAGCTATATTTGGACTTTTGGGTTCCTTACTTTATTTTGGCTATCATTACCGTTTATATTTAGGAGCAGTTTTAAAAACACAAATAATTCCGGTAATTGTTCTTAATTTACTAATTGGCTTTTTAGTTCCTGGTATTGATAATTTTGCTCATATTGGTGGTTTAGTTGGAGGATATTTAATTACTATGGCTTTAGGTATTCCAGGTAGGGTTAGAAAAAGTGAACGAATTAATGGCATAATCGTTTTAGTATTATTACTATTGTTTTTAAATTATATGTTATTTGGGTATTTGAGGTAAATTATGGAACGTTTGCAAAAAGTTATAGCGGCATCGGGAATTACTTCAAGAAGAAAAGCTGAAGAATTAATATTAGAAGGAAAAGTAAAAGTTAACAATAAAATTGTTAGGGAACTTGGGACTAAAGTTAGCGCTAATGATATAATTTTAGTAAATGGGGTTATGATTGATAAAAATAATATAAAAAAATATTTTCTTTTAAATAAACCTAGAGGGGTTATCTCAAGTGTTAGTGATGATAAAAAGAGAAACACGGTAATAGATTATATTGATACTGAGGTGAGAATATTTCCAATAGGAAGATTAGATTATGATACAACAGGGTTAATTATATTAACAAATGATGGGACATTAGCTAATATAATTACCCATCCTAAAAATAATGTTTCTAAAACTTATATTGCCAAAATTGAGGGTATATTAAATAAAAATGATATTGAAAAATTAAAAACGGGATTAGTTATTGATGGAAAAAAAGTAGTTGTTAAAAATTTTAAAGTAAAAAATATAAATAGAGAAAAGCAAACTTCTTTAATTGAAATTACTATTAATGAAGGTAGAAATCACATTGTGAAAAAAATTTTTGCTAAATTAGGTTATTCTGTTATTAGACTAACAAGGACAAAAATTGATTTTTTAGAATTATGTAAACTAAAAAGCGGAGAATATAGAGAATTATCAATTAAAGAAGTAAAAAAACTATATAGTTTGAAAACAAATATTAAGTAATATAAAAAAAGAGGATTATTCCTCCTCACAATTACAACCACAATTATTTTCTTTGCTACATTCGCAATTTTGACAGTCACAACTATTTTCAGTTTCTTCAATTGTTATAGCACTAGTTGGACATGATGAAATAGCACTGGCTAAATCGTTGCTTTCTAAATTTTCATTATTTGTAGCATAACTTAAACCTTCATCATTAAACTCAAAGTGTTCAGGATCAATTGATACGCAGGCACCACAGCCTATACAAGCATCAGTATTGACATTAATTTTTTTCATTTTTTAAATCTTCCTTTCATAAATGGCTTCTTAATTTATTGCCAAAACAATTATAGCAAAACTTTGATAAAAGGGGAAGATAAAGTCTTTAAAATGTTAAAAAAATATGTTATTATTATGGAGAAGGATTGTGGCATATGAAAACAAGAATGGAAAAATATTATGATGAAGATAATAATAATATTGCACTTAGACAACAAAAAAATAGTGGACTTTATGAAAATATAAGTGATTATGAAGTAAATGATTATAAAATTAATTCAAATGCGACTGTTATTGATAATAATGCTAAAAATATAGATGTAGAAAAAATCAAAAAAATTTTGGATACAAAATATAATAGAGCTCCAAGAAGGAAGAGTATTATTATTGAAGATGATAATTATCAAGAACCTGATATTAGTTTAGAAGAAACTAGAGAGTATGATATAAATGCTATTTTAGAAAGGGCCCGAAGTGAAAAAGAAGTTGATTATGAAAAAGAAAGACTTAAAAAGGTTCGGGATACCCAATTTGATATTTTAAATAGTTTGGATTTAGAATCAAAAGAAGAAAAAGATAATTCAAATAATGAATTAATGGATTTAATAAATACGATTACAGCAAGAGAATTAAAAAGTAAGACTTCAAATAAAGGAGATTTAGATCCTTTGGATATTCTTACGGACTTAAAGGGGACTGATGATACGGTAATTGTAAATGGAATTCATGAAGAAGAAAGTGTTAGTGAAACTTCACCTATTATGTCTTTAGAAGAAGCAGATAAAATAAAGCCAACGATTATGGAAAATAAAGCACAAGATTTAACTAGTACCTTACAATTTACTCAAAGTGATTTTGATGATTTTAATGATTTGAAAAAGGAAGTTAAGTCAAGTAGGGCTTTAATATATATTATAATTATTATTGTAAGTTTGATTCTTATTGGAGGAATAATTATCTTTTTAAATAATTTTTTAAATCTTTCTTTATTTTAATGCATATAATTTAATATGAAAAATGGGTTTAAAAGTATAAGAAAATATAGTGGTAAAAATATATCAAGAATTGTTTTTGTAACTATTATTTTGATTATATTTTTGACTATTTTTTTATTTGTTAAATTTATAAATGGAATTGATGAAACTATAATTAATATTAGTACTAATGAAATTAGGAGAGTGACTTATAGTTTTATTACTAATAAACTTAATAGTAGTGTTTTTAATAATAATAGTTTAAATGATATTTTAATATTGGAAAAAAACAATAAAGGCGAAATTATTTATGTTGATTTTGATTTAGAACAAGCTTATATTGTTTTAGATGAAGTGTCAAAGATTTTAACTGAATCATTTAGCGCATTAGAAAATGGAAATATAACTGTTAATTATTTAGATAAAAGTTTAACTCATGAATTAGGAAGTATGGTTTTGTCAATACCAATCGGAAATAGCTTTAATAATTTATATTTTTATAATTTTGGTCCGAGAATTCCTGTTAAAGTTAATTTTATTGGTTCTGTTTTAACTAATTTGAAAACAAAAGTAACTAATTATGGATTAAACAATGCTTTAGTAGAAATGTTTGTTTATATAGAATTTAATATTCAAATTATGGGGCCATATAAAGTAGAAGAGGTTAATTTAGAATATGATGCTGTTATTGCTTCTATGATGGTAGAAGGAGAGGTACCTAGTTGGTACGGGGGTTTGATTGAGTCACAAAGTAATGCTTATACCAAAAAAGTAACATAAAAAAAGCCTAGTGTACTAGACTTAATTGCTTTTTTGGTAGCGACGGAGGGGATCGAACCCCCGACCTACCGGGTATGAACCGGTCGCTCTAGCCAGCTGAGCTACATCGCCATTTCTTAAAAACAATATTAATATATCATAAATAGGGAAGTTTTACAATACCTAATTTAAAATAATTATAGTAAAATTATTGGGGTATTATAATTGTTATGATGGTACATTTTTAAAATTATTATATATGATAATTATAGGAGATATTTTATTTGTTTAATTGTTTTAGAAAGGAAAAAGCGTATGATAGAAAAATTAATTGGTAATACACCAATGGTAAAAATTAAATACTGTTATCAAAATAAAATAAATTATGTATATGCTAAATTAGAATATTATAATTATACAGGAAGTATAAAAGATAGAGTTGTTTATTATATATTGACAAAATCTAAAGAATTGGGGTTATTAAAAGAAGGTCAAGCAATAATTGAAGCAACAAGTGGAAATACAGGCATTAGTTTAGCAGCTTTAGGTGCTTATTATAAATATCCAGTTTATATTTTTATGCCTGATTGGGCAAGTAAGGAAAGAATTGAAATCATGGGGCTTTATGGAGCTAATGTGTATTTAGTTAGTAAAGAAGAAGGAGGGTTTTTAGAAGCTATAAAAAGAAGTGAAGAATTAGCTTTTAATATAAACGGCTTTTTGCCTAAACAATTTGTTAATAAATTAAATTTAGAAGCTCATTATTTTGGGACGGCTCAAGAAATTATTAAGCAATTGCCTTTAATTGATACATTTGTTAGTGGTATAGGAACTGGGGGAACTTTAATTGGGGCGGCTAAAAGATTAAAAGAATATAATAAGAATATTAAAATTGTAGCTTTGGAACCTGATAAAATGCCTTTACTAAGCAATAAAAAAATTGTTGGAAATCATAAAATAGAAGGTATAGGCGATGATTTTGTTCCAGATTTAGTTGATAAAAGTTTAATTGATGAAATAATATTGATTAATGATGATGATGCAATAAATATGAGCAGATTACTAGCTAAAAAGTTAGGGTTAGGCGTTGGAATATCTTCAGGAGCGAATTTTTTAGCAAGCGTTCTTTCTAATGGCAAAAATGTTGTTACGGTTTTTGCCGATGATTTTAAGAAGTATTTAACTACTGATTTAGCTAAAGAGATAGATTTAAATCCGAAGTTTTTATCTAATCAAATTGAATTATTAGATTTAGAAATGGTTTAAAAAAATTTTTTAGAATTATTTTGATATAATAATTAAATAGTGTTTTATTTACTGCTTTTAATTAACTACATAAAAAAACTGTTAGAATTCCTAACAGTTTTTTAAACACAATCTACATAAGTATCTGATAAGCATCTAATAGAGCATAGACAACCACAATCCATAGTAAAGAAAGAATTAGTTGCAACATATGGATTTAAACTAGTAGGATCAGGATTATCGGCTAAAACTCGAAAAGTACAGCAATTTCCTTCAATTTTTTCTACTCTAAAGACACTTGAACAAGCAGTTGTACCTGCTGTTGGACAAGTTACAGTAGTATCTTTGGTAGTTGGCATGCTCCAAGGAGTTCCGTTACCGCAACAAGTGTAGAGCATAACAGGTCTAGTATTACATACTAAACAATTTGGCCCACCACCTAAAACAGGACGATCGCATGCGTCTAGGCAAGATTCAGGGCATGCATTTTGTTGAAGTACTAAAATTACACTTAATATTTCATTAATGCAGTTGCCAGAATTGTTTTCACAATTATTCATATTATTCACCCTTTCATGTATTCTCACTATTAATTTATGATAAAGTTTTTAAATCGTGTATTTTATAGTTCTTTTTTTTTTAATTTGTTTATGATATAATTTAGTGAGTAAAAGAGGGTGAAGTATATGAAAGAAAATGAAAATCCTAATTCTTATAATTATAATCCTAATCGTCCTTATGCTCATCCTCAAAATGTTTCTCAAAATAATGCTAATGGACCGGAAGAAAGAAAAGATGATCATAGTGATGCAAAAAAGGTAGTTGATACAGCAGCTAAGGGGGCCGCGGAATATTTTGCACCTGGGGTTGGTGGGATGGCCTATGATGCTGCTAAAAAAGTACCTGTTGTTGGGGATACAATTGATAAGACTACTGATAAGGTTGCAAAAGTAGCTGATAAAGTTCCAGGTGTTAAGCAAGTTACTAAAGGGTTAAATGATTCAGGAGTTACTGATATAGCAGGTAGTGCTGTTGATTTAGTTAGTAGTAAAGGGGCTAGTTCTTTAAATCAAGCTAGTAAAGGAGCGGAAAGTGTTGGTAAAAAGGCAGTAAATACGGCTAGGCCTAATGATATTGGAAAGCAAAGTAAAACTACAGAACAAATAGAGCGACCATTACGTAAGAATACAATTTTTAGTAATTGGCAAAATGCTCAAGTGGAATTTAGTGATGATGATGAATCAGGGAATGATATTGCAAATAATAATAATAGTTTAGCAAGTAATAGCTCAAATGACAACGGAAACAATCTTGCTAATCGCGATGATAATAAGAGTGATGATAAAACTAAAAATAGTGGGGAAAATGATATTTTAGCAAAGGGTTTAAAATCTTTGTGGAAAAAGCATGGGCTACTTATAATTTTAAGTGGAGGAGGAATTGCTTTTTTTCTTATTATTTTTATTGTAATTATAGCTGGTGGTTCTATGGAATCAGAGATGAGCGAGATGGCTTATTATGATACGATGTGCAATTTTAATGATACTAAAGTTACAATTACTGATTGTTATTTAAATGAAAGTGAAAAAGTTGAATTAGCTACTTATGATTTAGGTGATTTAGTGGTTAATATGACTTATGCTTATACTAAAAATGGAAATTATTCTGATGAAACTTTAAAAGCTTTGATGATTGTTTTAAAAACTAATGCTCTTAGTTATGGAGAATATAATAGTAGTGATAAAAATATTGAAGTTAGAGTTTGTGATTTATTAAGTAATAATAGTAATGATTTAGAAGTGCTTGAAGGGGTGGATAATAAAAAGAATAATTTAGATAATTTATATAATGAAATAAGTAATTATTTATATATATCTAGCTCGTATCAATCGTCTATTAGCAATATGTCTAGACAAAATGTTTTAAGTTTAGATGCGAATTTAATTGGTGAATTTGAAAAATTAGCTAGTGAAGGTAATGATTACACACAAATTTTAAATGCTATATATAATACTAATAATAATCCTAATGATTTATCTACGCCTTTAAGAGAAAATTTATTTTTGGGTGATTCTAGAACCAAAGGTATGCAAAATACTGGGGTAATAAATAATAGTAATACTATTTATGGAATTGGTTATGGTTATAGTTGGTTGGTTGGAAGTGGGTCGTTTAATAGTACTTATACGAATGCAACTAATGGTGGTATAAATGGAATTAGTAATTTATTTAAAGATAATACTAGTTATAATATTATTATATGGTTGGGTGTTAATGATTTAGGTAATGTTAATGCATATTATGAAAAGTATTATGAACTAGCTAAAGATATTTGGAGTGAACATAATATATATATTGTTTCAGTAGGCCCGGTAGAAGATGCGGTTTCAGCTTTTGCTAAAAATAAGACTATAAATGATTTTAATAGTACTATGCAAAATCTAATCAATAGTTCTGGTTTGAGTAATTTATTTTATATTGACTTGGGTTATACTGAAGAATCTATTAAAGAATATGATAGTGAAGGAATTCATTATAGCAGTGAAGATTATAAAGCAATTTACAATATTATTGTTAGCAATTTGGATAATAAATTGAGTGGTAATTATCAATTATATAATTTAACAAATTATTGTACTCATTATACTTTGACAGAAAATGAAGCTTATTGGTGGCCAGTTGGAAGTAGTAATGCTACTAAAGGAAATATTTATGGTGGAGAACCAACAAGTAAAGTAATTACTTCAAAGTTTGGACGTAGAAATACGGGTATAGCTGGAGCATCAACTAATCATAAGGGTATAGATATAGCTAAAAATGGTTCAAGTTGTGGTGATGTTATTGTTGCATCTAGATCGGGAACTGTTATTACAGCTACTGATCAAGGGGGATTAAGAGGGACTTATGTTAAAATTGATCATGGTGATGGAGTAGTTACTTTATATCAACATATGATAAAAGGTTCTTATACAGTTAGTGTTGGTGATAAAGTTGAACAGGGACAAAAAATAGGATTAATTGGTAATACTGGTGTAGGTAGTGGGTGTCATTTACATTTCGAGGTTATTGTTAATGGTGTACAGGTTGATCCTCTTGATTATGTTGATCCTCTTAATCCACGACCTGTTTCTACTAGTACGCTTTTAGGCGGAGATATAACCATTGTAGGCGATAATGGTAATTATGATGATTATCAATATAATAAAAACGTTGTATGTAAATCTTTGCTAGCTAGTGGTTTTTCAACAAATGCGGTAGTAGGAATAATGACAAATATGGAAGTAGAAAGTGCTAGTACTTATAATCCAGAGATAGTTGAATACGGTAGTGGTTATAATATTAATACAATATATAATGCTCCATCTAGTGCAGCAGCAGGATTTGGGCTTATTCAGTGGAGTTTTGGGAGAAGAATACAATTGATAGAATATGCTAAAGAACGTAATTGGGAAGCTGCGTCTATGCAAGCTCAATTAAATTATTTGTATTATGAGATTGCAAATATTTCAGCTTATAGTGTTACAAATAAGTACATTACAGGTAATTATGCTGGGTATGATATAGCGGTTGCTTTTTGTAAAAATTTTGAACGGCCAGTAGGTTCTACTACAAATTTAAATGTTAGCGATAGTTGTACAGCTAGAGCACTTAATGGAGCAAGCAAAATGACTACTTACGTAGAAAATGGTTGTAGTTAGGAGGATTTATGAATAAATATCAAAAGAAGGTTCTAATAATTGTTTTTTCGATATTAGTGTTAATTGCTGTTGTGGCTGTTATTTATAGTTTTTTAATAAAAAGGAATGAAACAAATTTACCAAGTGAGAATCCTTCTATACCTAACCAAGAAAAAAATTTACTTAATAAAGAAATGGGAATATTAGATGATTATGATGAATTCTTTACAGTTTCTAACATAATTAATAATTATTATGAAGTTTTAAGTAGTAAAAATGCTAATGATCTTTTAAATTTATTAGATGAAGATTACAAAACTGAGTTAGGAATACAAAGTTATAATGTTTTAACTATTTTAGGGAATGATTATAACGGGGTTACTTTTACTCCATGGGAAATTTATTACAATAAAGATAGTGTGATAACTTATTATTTTATAAATGGTTATATAGAAGAGGTAAATTATGTAGATGATTCATCAATATATAAAGAAAGTGTAAATTTTTTAGTAATAGTTAATAAGCAAACAAAAAATTATGCATTAAGGCCTTTAAATGATAATATCATAATTAAGGACTATGCATATTCATATAATTTGGTTGAAAAGAATTTAAAATATAATTCATATAAAGATATAGACACTTCAATAGATACGGTTTTAATAACTTATCTTAATGTATTTAGGGATTTATTATTTTTAGATAATGAGAAAGCTTATAATATGTTAGATGATAGTATGATTGATAATTATCAAAATGTTGAAGATTTTTATATGCATAGTGAAGAAATATATGAATATATTCCTTCTAATGTGTTTGGATATTCAGTTATTCAAGATAATGAACAAAAAATTTATAAAATAATTGATGAAAAACAAAATGAGTTTATAATTTATGAATATGGAATAATGAACTATAAAATTTCTTATTAAATAGTTAAGTTGGAACTTGACTATTTTTTTAAATTTTAATATACTAAAGATACAAAAAGGGTGCATGTTCTTGAATCAATACTTTATAAATAATAACAACTTAAAAAGTAATAAGCGAGTCATAAAATATTGCTATGGCTCTAATTGTTTTGAATTTTTAAGTGATAATGGAGTTTTTTCGAAAAATAAAATAGATTTTGGCAGTATAACTTTATTAGAAACCTATTTGAAGAATAAAAAAAATGTTAAGAATTTTTTAGATGTAGGTTGTGGTTATGGCTTTATAACTATTGTTTTAGCTAAAATATTAAATGTTGAAGGTTTAGGGGTAGATGTAAATTTAAGAGCATTAGATTTAGCTAAAGAGAATGGTTTATTAAACAACGTTAGTGTCTCTTTTAAAGAGAGTAATATATATAATAATGTAGAGGGGAAGTTTGATTTAATTATTACTAATCCACCAATAAGAGCAGGTAAAGAAGTAGTTTTAGCTATTCTTAAGAAAGCAAAAGAACATTTAAATATTAATGGGGAAATGTGGGTGGTAATTAGAAAAGATCAAGGGGCTAAAAGCATTATTAAAGAAATAAGTAATATATATCAGGTTGAAATAAAAGAAAAAAGTAAAGGGTTTTATGTTTTTGTGGCAAAAAGCGGTTGACAACAATAAAAAATGTTGCTAAAATTTTAAATTGGTGACGTATTTGTTTTTTTCTTAAAAAGAGCACTAAAAATTTAGATATTGGGGTGAAGCACGTGGCTTATAAAGTTGAAAAATTTGGAGATCACAGAGAAAGAAGAAGTTTTTCTGTTTCGAAAAACACAATGGAATTACAAGATTTACTTGAAATTCAAAAAAAATCCTATCAAGAGTTTTTAGAGGTAGGCATTAAAGAAATATTTGAAGATTTATTTCCTGTTGAATCTTTTACAGGCAATATTTCAGTAGAATTTGGCGATTATTCTTTTGATGCGCCTAGATATTCTATTAAAGAAGCAAAGGAACGGATGGTAAATTATGCTGCACCATTAAAAGTTCAAGCTAGAGTATTTATTCATGAAACCGGTGAAGTTAAAGAACAAGAGATTTTTTTAGGCGATATGCCTTTAATGACAGATGCTGGAACATTTATTATTAATGGAGCAGAAAGAGTAATTGTATCTCAACTTGTTCGCAGTCCATCTATTTATTTTAAAAGAGAAATTGATAAAAATGGTCGAAGAATTATTAGTGGTGAGGTTATTCCGAATAAAGGTACATGGTTAGAATATGAACTTGATGCACGTAACATTATGTATGTAAGAATTGATAGAACAAGAAAAGTACCTATTACTACTTTCCTTAGAGCTTTGGGTTTATCTAATGATGAAGATATATTTGAAGTCTTTGGAGAAAATGATTATTTAATTAATACAATTGAAAAAGATAGTACAAGAAATACTGATGAAGCTTTAATTGAAATTTATGAAAAGTTAAGGCCAGGTGAACCTGCGACCCTTGATAGTAGTAAAAATCAATTAGTAACAAGATTTTTTGATAGATTCCGTTATGATTTAGCTAAGGTAGGACGATATAAGTTCAATAAAAAATTAGATGTTTTGGATCGCTTAGTAGGTTGTACTTTAGCTGAAGATATTAAAGATGAAAATAATAATGTTGTTGTGGCTTCAGGCACAGTTGTTACTAAAGAAATTAAAGAAACTTTAAAACCGCTATTTGCAGATGGTAAACGTTTAAAGAAAACAATCGTTAATGAAGAACTTGATAATTATGATAATATTCAAGAAGTTTTAGTTTATGATAAAGAAAATCCTGAAAGAATTATCAAAATTATTGGTAATGACCCTACAACTGATGTAAGAAGACTTACAATTCCTGATGTTTATGCTTCAGTTTCATATTACCTTAATTTACATGATAATATTGGTAATACTGATGAAATAGATAATTTGGGAAATAGACGTGTTCGTCAAGTTGGTGAATTAATCCAAAATGTTTTTAGAACTGGTATGTCAAGAATGGAGAGAGTTATTCGTGAGAGAATGACAACTCAAGAACTTGATTCTGTAACACCAAAAACATTAATTAATATTAGACCAGTTACAGCAGCTTTAAAAGAATTCTTTGGTTCATCTCAACTTTCTAAATTTATGGATCAAATCAATCCTATAGCTGAACTTACTGATAAGAGACGTTTATCTAGTCTTGGTCCTGGAGGATTATCAAGAGATAGAGCGGGAATGGACGTTCGTGACGTTAATGCAAGTCACTATGGTAGAATATGCCCAATAGAGTCTCCTGAAGGTCAAAATATAGGACTTATTACATCTTTGGCTGGATATGCTAAAATTAATGAATATGGGTTTATAATGACTCCTTATCGTAAAGTAGTTGATGGCGTTGTTACTGATGAAGTTCATTATATGACGGCTGATGAAGAAACTGATTTATATATTTCACAAGCAACAGTAAAATTAGATGATAAAAATCGTATTATTGAAGATGAAATACTTTGTCGTTTAAATGGCGATAACGTAATGGTAAAAAGAGAAAATGTTAATTATGTAGACGTTGCTCCAAGTCAAATTGTTGCTATTACGACTAGTTGTATTCCATTCCTTGAATATGACGATGCTAATCGTACACTAATGGGTGCAAACATGCAACGTCAAGCTGTACCACTACTTGTTAGTGAAGCTCCTATTGTAGGAACAGGAGTTGAACATATTGCGGCTAAATATTCAGGTTCAACAGTGGTTTGTAAAGCTGATGGTATTGTTGAATATGCAGATAGTAAGAAAATAATTGTTAAAAATGCAAAGGGTAAAGATACTTATTATTTAGCTGATTTTGAAAGAACTAATGCTTCAACAGCACTAAATCATCGTCCAATTGTTAAAAAAGGCGATAAAGTTCACATGGGAGAGGTTATAGCTGATGGACCTTCAACTGATGGTGGCGAACTTGCTTTAGGTAAAAATATGGTTGTAGCATTTATGACATTTAATGGATATAATTATGAAGATGCTGTTATTTTGAATGAAAGATTAGTTAAAGATGATGTTTATACTTCACTTCATATTGATCACTATGATATAGATTGTCGTGATACTAAATTAGGACCAGAAGAAATTACTAGAGATATTCCAAATGTCGGAGAAGAAGCAAGAAGAAATTTGGATTCTAATGGTATAGTTCGAATTGGAACAGAAGTTAAAGAAGGAGATATTTTAGTTGGTAAAGTAACTCCTAAAGGTGTTCAAGAACTTACTAGTGAAGAAAAACTATTACATGCTATTTTTGGTGAGAAAACACGAGAAGTTAGAGATACATCATTAAGAGTAGAACATGGGGCAGCAGGAATTGTTCACGATGTTAAAATTTATACGAAAGAAAATTCAGATGAACTTCCAGCTGGAGTATCTAAAATTATTCGTGTATATATAATTCAAAAGCGAAAAATTCAAGTTGGAGATAAAATGTCAGGACGTCATGGTAATAAAGGTGTTATATCTTTAGTTTTACCAGAAGAAGATATGCCATATTTGCCAAATGGTCGACCTGTTGATGTTATGCTTAATCCACTAGGTGTTCCATCTCGTATGAATATTGGTCAAATTTTAGAGTTACATTTAGGTATGGCTGGTAAAATGCAAGGTGTTCATTATGCAACTCCAGTATTTGATAGTGCAACTTGGGAAGATATAAGAGAAGAAATGGATTCAGCTGGAATGGATTCAGATGGTAAGACCGTTTTATATAATGGCCGTACAGGTGAAGCTTTTGATCATCGAATAAGCGTTGGTGTTATGTATATGCTTAAATTGCATCACATGGTTGATGATAAGTTACATGCACGTGCTACTGGACCTTATTCACTTGTTACCCAACAACCTTTAGGTGGTAAAGCACAATTTGGTGGTCAAAGATTTGGAGAAATGGAAGTTTGGGCATTATATGCTTATGGT
>CASEOP010000021.1 GCA_949289505.1 uncultured Mycoplasmatota bacterium | reverse complement strand
GAGTCATTAATTGAAAGACCAAGTATTATTTATGAAAATAATTATGTATTTGTTTATGATAATGAAACTAAAGAAGAAGAAAATATTATTTTATATAATATAAGTGAAGAAAAAACTGAAGGCACATATAGTTTAATTAAAGGTTATTCCGACAGTAATATCGTAATTCTAAAAGATTTAGAAAATAAATATGGTGTTATTAATTTTAAGGATAATGAAATCAAAGAAGTTTTAGCCTTTTCTTATGATTATATAGCTCAACTAGATAGCAATAGTAATCTAGTTGTTAAAACTAATGATAAATACTATATATATAATATTGAAGGCAAAAATTTAAGTAGTGCCATCCGCTTTGAGATTAAAAGCTATAATAACAAATACATTGTTGTTAATAACAATGGCTATTATGTATATAGTTATGATGGAAACTTAATATTTGATGATGCTTACAATTATATCAAACTCCTAGATGATTATGCAGTTCTAATTGATAAAGACACATTATATATCAAAGATTACCAAAATAACAAATATAATGAAGTTGGAGTAGAACTTGATAATTCGTATTATAACCCTCTAAATATATATGATGAAGATAAAAATTATTTAGAAACTAAACAAGCATATGAAATTGCTATAAATGAAAATATTCTTGATGTTACTTATACCAAAAATGGTAAAGATAAAACAGAGACTATTAATTTACAAGATGGTAAAATGAGTGCTAAATACAAATATATAAGCTATTTTGATAGTATGTTATATTTTTATCAAGATGAAGAAAAAAATGATTTATTAGGCAGTTATAAATGTTCTAATGATAATTCTAGTGATTTAACTAATTGTACGATAGCAACCGAATCATTTTACAGTAAAAATGAAATAGAAATAGATAAATCTGCTAGTGTAGGTTGGGTACCTATATATAATAAACGTTATGCTTTTATATTAGACTCTATTGATTTAAATAATCCTACAATAATTTTATATGATTTAAAAGATAATAAGACTTTAGCCAAGTATAAATCCGTTGATAGTGGCACATATTCAGGTAAAAAAGAAATAAGTTATGTTGATACTAATGCTAACTATATAATGGCTCAAAACAAAAGTAATGGTGAATATGGTTTAATTAGAATAAGTGATAATGTATCAGGTACTATTCCTTTTAATTACAGTCACATTGAAAAAATAGGGGATTACTATGAAGTGGCTAGTGAAAGTGGAACATATCAATTATTTAGTAATGTAGGGTTAGAAATATCTAAAGCATACGGTTATAAAATCGTTGCTTATGTTGGTAAATATTTAAAGGTCCAAAATGGTAATGATTATTATGTATATGATTTTGAAGGTAAAAAATTAAGAGAAAGTGATGGCGCATATAAATATGTTGATTTACAAAACAATTATTATGCCGTGATAGATAAAGCAAATAAACTTAATATCCACAGGTATAATGATGAAGAATTTGCTTTATCTGAATCTCTTGATATAGGCACCAACAATTATAGTGATGCTTATACAATCAAAGAATCTAATGGCGGCTATATAATTACTATCAAAAGTACTAATACTACTTATACTTTTAATAGTAGTGGTCTTATAGAAGTTAGTGGTTGATATTTAAAATAAAGTTTGATAGAATAGTTTTATCAAAAGCAAAGAACAAGAGGAGTAAAATTAGATTCTTAAATAGAGAGCTTATGTTTGGTGAAAATAAGTTAAGATATAATTTGAAGGTTACTTGGGAGCTGGTATAAAACCCGCATAATGCGTTAAAATTATAAGTAAAATAAAAGGTGGTACCGTGCTAAATGCACCCTTTGTACTATCTTTTTTTATGGGGAAGTGATAAATTGATAATAAATAAAGATAATTTAGAAAAAAAAGATATTAAAACAAAAATTCATAAAGTAAGAGCTATAATATATAGTAAAAAAGGTAAAATATATATAACTAATATGGATAATTCTTATAATTTGCCTGGAGGTCATGTTGAGAATAAAGAAGATATAAAAGATGCACTAAAAAGGGAATTAGAAGAGGAATTAGGGATAAAGGTTTTAAAAAAAGAAATGAATTATATTGGTAATTATATTTTCTATCATAAAGATTTTCCTGGCGAAAAAGGAAAAGTTAATAGAGAAAATAATGTCGATTTATTTTATATTTTAGAACCTAAAGAAATAAACTTAGAGCATATAAAACTTACTAATTATGAAAAACATTATCATTTTCAATTAATGGAATGTAGTGTAGAAGAAATATTAAAATTATTGCAAGAAAAGAATGCTAATGAATATAAGAATTTTACTGATATTGAATTAAAAATATGTATAGAAGAATTTATTAAATATAGAAAAGAGGAAAACATATGTTAGATAAAAAATATAATGCCCAAGAAAAAGAAACAAAATGGTTAAATTATTGGAATGAGAATAAAATATATGAATTTAAACCTGATGAAAGGGAAGTATTTTCCATTGATACTCCACCTCCCACAGTAAATGGCAAAATTCACATTGGTCATATTTTTTCTTATTCTCAAACGGAAATGATTGCTAGGTACAAAAGGTTAAGGGGATATAATATTTTCTATCCCTTTGGATTTGATGATAATGGATTACCTAGTGAAAGATTGGTAGAAAAAGAACAAGGAAAAAAAGCTCATGAAATAGGAAGAAAAGAATTTTCTGAATTATGCTATAAAACAACTGACAAATATGAACAAGAATTTCAAGAACTATTCAGTAAAATGGGTGTAAGTACAGATTGGAACATTCATTATAAAACAGTTAGTCCTTCAACAATAAAAATTAGTCAAACATCATTTTTAGATTTAATAGCTAAAGGCCACTGTTATCATAAAGAAAGTCCAGCCTTATGGTGTAATGAATGTCTAACTTCTATAGCCCAAGCTGAACTTGAAACAAAGACAATAAAAACTACCTTTAATTATATAAATTATTCTACGACTGATGGCGAAATATTTACTATTGCCACTACAAGACCAGAGCTTATTCCTGCTATAGTTTGTATATTTGTTAATCCCAATGATGAAAAACATAAGCACTTAATTGGCAAAACAGCTCATATTCCCGTTGTAGATGTACAAGTACCTATAATGGCTGATGAAAAAGTAGCTATTGATAAAGGTACAGGAATTGTTATGTGTTGTACATTTGGTGATCAAACTGACATAGAATGGTGGAAAAAATATAACTTGCCATTAAAATATATATTTACCAAAGATGGAAGAATTATTGATTCAGTGCCAAACTATGGTGGTATGCAAATTAAAGATGCTCGTAAAAAAATAATTGAAGATTTACAAGCAGGGGGATATGTTGTAAAAATTGAAGAAATATCTCACGAAGTCCAAACCCATGAAAGATGTGGTAAAGCTGTAGAATATTCCGTTATGAAACAATGGTTTATTGATATTATGAATCACAAAGAAGATTTCTTAAAAATAGGTAATGAGATTAAGTGGCACCCACTTTATATGCACAATAGATATGATGAATGGGTTAATAATGTTGCTTGGGATTGGTGTATTTCAAGACAAAGATATTTTGGGGTTCCATTCCCTGTTTGGTATTGCAAAAATTGTGGTGAGCCCATATTTGCTAAAAAAGAAGATTTACCAGTTAATCCACTAGTTGATTCGCCTCAAGTAGATAAGTGTCCTAAATGTGGTTGTAAAGAGTTTAATCCCGAAAAAGATGTAATGGATACTTGGGCAACATCATCTATAACTCCATTAATTAATATGAAATATGGGGAAAAGGAAAACTATGAATCAATTTTAAAACCTATGAGTTTAAGAACAAATGCTTCAGAAATTATTAGAACTTGGGATTTTTATACTATAGTTAAAAGCTTCTATCACTTTGGAAAAAGACCTTGGGATAATGTTATGATTTCAGGCTTTGTCATGGCTAATAAAGGTGAAAAAATTAGTAAAAGTAAAGGAAATAGCAAAGTTGAACCAATTGATTTAATAAATCAATATTCTGCCGATGTTATTCGTTATTGGACGGGTTCTGGAAGGCTTGGTACTGACATAGTATTTAGTGAAGAAACACTACTTAGAGGCAAAAAACTAATTAACAAAATTTGGAATGTTTCTAAATTTATTGAGATGCACTTAGCTGATTATGAAGATAAAGAATTTAATAATTTTGAATATATTGACAGATGGATTTTGGGAAGTTTTCAAGAAATGGAAAAAGGATTTATAAAATATTTAGATGAATATGAAGTTGGACTTGCCCTAAACACTCTTGAAAAATTCTTTTGGAACTTTTGTGATAATTATATAGAAATTGTCAAACATAGATTATATAGACCTGAAGAATTTGGTGATGTTCCAAGATATTCTGGTCAAAAAACAGTATATATAATATTATATAAATTATTACAAGACTTTAGTATTTTCTTCCCATTTATAACAGAAGAAATATATCAAGAATTATATCATAATAATAAATCAATTCATTTAACCGAAATTAATCCTTTACAATTTGATTTTACTCATGAAATAAAAAACGGTGATAAAATAATTGATATAATAAGTGAAGCTAGAGGTGAAAAAACAAATAATAATGTTTCCTTAAAAACTCCTATTAAAAATTTAGATTTACTTTTAAATAAAGAATTAGAAACTGCAATAAATGCTGCAATTAAAGATTTTAAGGCAACTTTATTTATTGAAAATTTAAATATCAAACCAATTGATAGTGGTTATGAAATAAGTAATATAGAATTAGATTTAGAAAGTACTGATTAAAAATAAATTAATAAAAGCATTGAACTTAAGATATAATTCAATGCTTTTATTTAATTGAAAACTAAAAAATGGCGTCCCCGATTGGAATCGAACCAACGACCTATTGCTTAGGAGGCAATTGCTCTATCCTACTGAGCTACGAGGACAATTCATAAATAGATTATATAAAATTATATAGGATAATGCAAGTCTTTTTAATTTTTGTAAATTTATCTTAAAAAGTATAAATTAGTTGGTTTACAATTATTTATTTTTTTGCCAAAAATGCTTATTAACTTTTTATAAAAAAACACAAAGGGAAATTTTTTTAATAAAAAAAATTTAAAATTCCCTTAAAACAAAGAGATAAATAGATTTTTGGTTAATCAAAAATCAACCTTTTACTTTTTTTACAAAAAGCAAAACCTAACTTTTGTTAAATAATTGTCAATTGTCGTAAAGCGAACAAAAAAATTTTTTTGTCCTTTTTTAGTGTTTATGGGCAACTACAAAAAATGGTAAAAATTATTTAAAAAAACAACTTGTTTTTTAAAATAATAATATATATAATCAATTTGTAAATCGTAGATGTAAATGGAGGTAAATTATATGAAAACAAATGCGTTATTAGATACATTAAAAGTTATTAAAAGAGATGGCAAAAAAGTAGCTTTTAATGAAGAAAAAATTGCTATTGCTGTCAAAAAGGGATTTGATAGTGCTCTAAATGACAATTATAATCCTGAAGATAGCAATAAAGTTTTTAATAGTGTGATGGAAACTATTAAAGAAAAATATAAAGATTTAGAAATCATAAAAATAGAAGATATTCAAGATTTAATTGAATCTAAATTAAATGAATTAGGCTATGATGATGTTTACAAATCATTCTCAAGCTATCGTAAAAGAAGAAATGAATCTCGTGATGTTTTTCAAAAACGTTATCACAAATTAATGAAAATAGTAGAATCTCTTTCATTAAAAACAGCTTTAGAAGATGACAATAAAAGAGAAAATGGCAATATAGATGGCAATTCAGCCATGGGTACTATGCTACAATATGGTAGTAACTTATCTAAAGAATTTGCTAAATCCTATATGATGGATAATAAATTTGCAGAAGCTCATGATAATGGAACAATACATATTCATGACATGGATTTTTTACCAATGGGTACAACTACTTGTTGTCAAATTGATTTACTAGATTTATTTAAAGATGGCTTTTCAACAGGACATGGCTTTCTTAGATGTCCCCAAGACATAATGAGTTATTCAGCTCTAGCTGCAATAGCTATTCAATCAAATCAAAATGATCAACATGGTGGTCAAAGTATCCCAGCATTTGACTATTTCTTAGCACCTGGTGTTTTAAAAACGTTTAAAAAACAATTTAAACAAACCTTATATGATTATTTTGATTTACTAGGTTTTGTTAATCTAATAAAATGGGAACACATAGTAAAAGATATTGACAAATTAAAAACTATTGAATTTAATCTTGAAGATTTTGAAGATTATTATAAAGATAGCCGTGAAGTTGAAAGAATATTTAATGTTTCCTATGATAAAGCTATAGCAAAAACCAATCGAATGACTTATCAAGCAATGGAAGCTTTTATTCATAATTTAAATACAATGCATTCTAGAGCTGGAGCTCAAGTACCATTTTCTTCAATAAACTTTGGTACTGATGTATCACCAGAAGGACGAATGGTAACTAAAAACTACTTACTAGCTGCCAATGCTGGTTTAGGTAAAGGTGAGACACCAATTTTCCCAATTTCAATATTTAAAGTTAAAGAAGGACTTAATTATAATCCAGGAGAGCCAAACTATGATTTATTTAAATTATCATGTGAGGTTTCAGCTAAAAGATTATTTCCTAACTTTTCATTCATTGATTCATCATTTAACAAACCATATTATAAACCAGGCGACTATAAAACGGAAATTGCCTATATGGGTTGCCGTACAAGAGTAATGGCTAATCCTGCTAATCCAGATAATGAAATAGTTACAGGACGGGGAAATTTATCATTTACCACAATTAATTTGCCAAGACTTGGAATTAAACATGGCATACTTGATGGAAATAAAGCTGATATGAAAGGCTTTTATGAAGAACTTGGAAGTATTATGGATTTAGTTCGTGACCAATTACTAGAAAGATTTGAAATTCAATGTAGTAAAAAAGTTTATAATTTTCCATTCTTACTTGGCCAAGGAGTATGGATAGATTCTAAAGGATTAAAGCCAAATTCAAGATTAAAACCAATTTTAAAAAATGGCACCTTAACCATTGGCTTTATTGGCCTTGCTGAATGTTTAAAAGCTTTATGTGGACATCATCATGGCGAAGATGAAAAAGCTCGTAAATTAGGTTTAGACATCATTAAATTTATGCGCGAAAAATGTGATGAATATGTTGATGAATATAAGCTTAACTTTTCTCTTATTGCTACCCCTGCAGAAGGATTATCTGGAAGATTTACAAGAATTGACCAATCAATATATGGCATTATCCCTGGGGTAACTGATCGTGAATATTATACTAATTCATTCCATGTTCCTGTATATTATGATATAAGCATAGCTGATAAATTAAAAATTGAAGGTAAATACCATAAATATACTAATGGAGGTCATATAAGTTATATTGAAATAGATGGTGATACGGCTAATAACTTAGAAGCTTTTGAAGCAATCGTGCGTTTAATGCACGATAATGATATTGGATATGGGGCAATTAATCACCCAGTAGATAGAGATCCTATTTGTGGTTATACAGGAGTTATTAACGATGTTTGTCCAGGTTGTGGCAGACATGAAGGTGAAGGGGTTACAGTTGAAAGAGTAAAAAATGCAAGCTTATCTTATTATGGAAATTAGAAAGGAAGGATAAAAATGAAAGATAGCGAAAGAATTATTGGCGAAGGGGTAAAATTTGAAAGAATTAGAAGAATAACCGGTTATTTAGTAGGTACAACCGACAGATTCAATAATGGTAAAAAAGCTGAGGAAAGAGATAGAGTAAAACATTCAACTAAAGGCTTATTAAATAATGAAAAGGCTGCATAATGCAAATTCGTTTAGCCTCTGATATCCAAAGAGATTCTATAGTAGATGGTGAAGGCATTAGAGCGGTGTTATGGACTCAAGGGTGTGCTCATCACTGTAGAGGATGTCAAAATCCCTCTACCTGGGCATTTGATAAAGGAATGCTGGTAGATATAGAAGATGTATTATTAGCTTTAGATGAATTAGAAGGACAAGATGGCATTACTTTTTCTGGAGGAGATCCTGTATATCAAGCAAAGGAATGTGCTGTTATTGCTAGATATGCTAAAAGTATTGGCCTTAATGTTTGGTGTTATACGGGCTTTTTATACGAAGATATGTTAAAGACTGAAGAACGAAGAGAATTTTTAAACTACATTGATGTATTAGTAGATGGGCAGTTTATTTTAGAAGAAAAAAGCTTATCATTATATTTTAAAGGTTCAAAAAATCAAAGGGTTATTGATGTTCCTAGAAGCATAAAAGAAAAACAAGTATGTTTAGTTGAAAAATATAAAAATCCAATAACATATGAACAACCTAAAAGAAGAGATGAATATATATATATTTAGCTCTTTTTTTGTAAAATTAAGTATAGATATATTTATTTTTTATATTGTTCTACAGAAATATGCTATACTAAAAATAGTAGGTGATAATGTGAATTTTTACAATAAAAATATAGATGATGTTTTAAAAGAATTAAAAACCACTAAAAATGGTTTAAATGAAGAAGAAGCAAAAATTAGATTAGAACAAAATGGTGCTAATATAATTTTGGATAGTAAAAAAGTTACCAAAATTAGTATTTTCTTTAAACAATTTCAGAATTTAATGGTTATATTATTACTAGTAGTTGGTATTTTATCATTTTTCTATGCTTTATTTAAAAATGGGGATTATTTAGAACCCATTGTTATTATAAGTTGCACATTTGTTAATATTTTAATGGGGTACTTTCAAGAGAGCAAAGCAGAAGATGCTATAGACAAATTAAGAGAATACACACTTACTAAAGTAACGGTAAAAAGAAATAAACATCAAAAAGAAATAGATTCTAGAGCTTTAGTAATTGGTGATATTATAATTTTAGAAGCAGGCGATAAAGTGCCAGCTGATGCTAGAATAATAGAGTCTATGTTTGCTAAAACTGATGAGGCTATATTAACAGGAGAAAGTAATTATGTTACTAAAAACGATAATCTTTTAGACGGGAAAAAAAGTATCCATGAAATGAGTAATATGCTTTTTGCCGGAACAAGTTTAGTCACTGGCAAAATAGTAGCGGTAATAACAAATGTAGGTATGTCGACTGAAATGGGGAAAATTGCTAATAAAATTAATAAAAGTGAAGAACCAATTACCCCATTACAAGTAAAAGTAAAAAAGATTAGTACATTTATATCAATATTAGCTATTTTTTTAGTAGCGTTTGTTTTCATTTTTGGAATCATTAATAATTATGATATTCTAACACTTATAATGTTAGCCATTTCGATGATTGTTGCCAGTGTTCCCGAATCACTTCCGATTGCTATAACTGCTACTTTATCAATTGGTGTAAACGCTATGGCCAAAAAAAGAAGTATTGTAAAAAACATGGCAGCCATTGAAACACTTGGAGCAACTGATATTATATGTTCTGATAAAACAGGAACTATTACGCTGAATAAAATGGAAGTAGTAGAAATTTATTCTAGTAATGATAATAATACTTTTTTAATTAATAATATGGCTTTATGTAATAATGCCACATTAAATGAATTAGAAAAATATTATGGAGATGAAGTAGAAGTAGCATGTGCTAATTATTTAACTAAATTAAATATAAATAAAGAGGCTTTAGAAAGTAAATATCCTAGAATTATGGAAATACCTTTTGATTCTAAAAGAAAAATGATGAGTACTATTAATAATGTAAATAATGAGAAAATTATGTATGTTAAAGGTAGTTTTGATGCTATCATTGATAAATGCCAATATATATTAATTAATAATGAAAAGAAAAAGATTACTAAGGAAGATAAAATAAATTTAGAAAGTATTGAAAAAAAATATGCAAATAAAGCTTTAAAAGTTATAGCTTTTGCTTATAAAAAGCTAGATAAAATTTTAGACAGTGAAGAAAAATATTTAGACGAAGAACAAAACTTAATATTCACCGGTTTAATTGGCTTTAAAGATCCAGCAAGAAGTGAAGTAAAAGAAGCTATAAAAGAATGTCGTAAAGCTAATATAGAAGTTTACATGTTAACCGGTGATAATATTGAAACAGCTTTATCTATCGCTAAAGAAGTAGGGATAGTAAGTAATGATAATGATGGTATAGAATTAAGCAAGCTAAGCAATTTAACTTCAAAAGATATAGATGAATTAGTAAAAAAATATCATGTTTTTGCAAGAGTCACCCCTGAAGATAAATATGCTATTGTAAATTCTTTAAAAAATCAAGGCAAAGTAGTAGCAATGAGTGGTGATGGAGTAAATGATGCACCTGCTATGAAACTTGCTAGTGTAGCAGTTGGTATGGGTAGTAGTGGAACTGATGTTACGAAAAATGTATCTGATATATTATTACTTGATGATAGTTTTAATACAATTGTAACAGCCGTTAGCGAAGGAAGAAGAATATATGATAATGTAATTAGTAATGTTTTGTACAATTTATCAAGTAATTTTACAGAAATAGCTATAATTATTATTGGGATGTTTCTTGGTCAAAATATTATTTTACCGTTACATGTATTATATATTGATTTAGTCGCAGACACAATTCCATCTATTACTTTAGCTTTTGAAAGAGCTTCTAAAAATAATATGAAAAGAAAACCTAATGGGCTTAATAAACCAATATTTACACCATATTTTCTAGCCTTTTTAATAACTTCAGTTATAATCGAAGCAGGTATTTCAATTATTGTTTATTTATTATTTTTAAAAGTCTCATTAGCTGAAGCCCAAACTTTAGCATTGCTAAGTATTATAATAAATGAATTTATTTTTGCCTACAATTGTCGCAGTTTAAAAGAACAAATAAAGGATAGAGGCTATTTTACAAATAAGTATTTAAATATTGGTATATTTATATTAATTATTGTTCAATTAATAGTATTTTTAACTCCAATAGGTAAAATATTTTCTTTAACTAGTATAAAAATAAGTGAGTTTATTTTTGTAATAATAATTAATATTTTTAGTTTTGGTATTATTGAATTTTTAAAACCTATCTTAACTAAATATTTTAAAGATGAATAATTTAAATAGTTATTCATATTTTTAATTAGGTGGAAAAATATGAATAAAATTGATATAAATTTTTTGAAGTTGATTAATGAAATAAGAAGTTTAAGTGAAAAAGAATTGTATTATAAAATAAGAACTAATTTTGATAAAATTAATCATCAAACTAGGACTAACATGATTAGTTATTTTAATGAATTTTTGTATTGGGGAAAAATTGACATAGTAAATAACTATTATGAAGAAATTGAGTTGAAAGCAAAAGAATTAAAGGAACACTTAAAAGATTTTGAAGATTTATATTTGCACTTAGGCGATTATCGTTCTAAAAAAATATTATATGCTATATTAAATAACTGGTATTGTTATGATTTTAAAACATTAGGAGAAGTACAAGAAAAGTGTTATGATGATTATTTTGATTTAGATTTAATACCTGATTGCAAAAATGAAATATTAGTCGATTTAGGAGCTTACACAGGAGATTCTATTTTATCTTTCATAAGAAATTATGGAATAAATAGCTATAATAAAATATATGCTTATGAAATAACCCCAAAATCTTATCAAACTTTAACAAATAATATAAAAGATTATCCAAATATTACTTGCTATTTAAAAGGAGTAGGAAATATTAATGGAACAATTTCTATTATTGATAGTAGTGTTGATGCATCAGCTAACACGGTACTAATAGATGAATGTGGAAATATTCCTATGGCAACTTTGGATGAAGATATTAAGGATAAAATTACTATTATTAAAGCCGATATTGAAGGGTTTGAAAAAGAAGCTTTGATGGGGGCTAAAAAGCATATCAAGGAAGACCATCCCAAAATATTGATATCTGTTTATCATAAAAATGAAGACTTATGGAAAATACCTAAAATGATTAGAGAAATAGATGATACATATAAATTTTATTTAAGATATCATGGTGGTAGCATTTATCCGACTGAAATTACTTTAATCGCTCTTGCTAATTAAGAAAATAGAAAATATTTTCTTTTTTATTTGAAAGAAGTATATCTTTTTGTTATACTTTTAAATGAAAAGATGTGAATATATGAAAGTAATAAGTTTAAAAGAGCCATATGCAACAATAATATTAATAGGTAAAAAGAAAATAGAAACTAGAAGTTGGAAAACAAACTATGGCCACATAATTTGTAAATGTACATTAGTTGATTGTATTTATATGACTGAAGAATATGTAGAAGAGATGAAAAATAACAACTATCAAGAATATCTTTGTGGGGAATATAAAGTCGGAAGATATGCTTGGATATTAGAAAATATAATCCCCTTAAAAGAACCTATAAAGGTTAAAGACCAATTAGGAATCTGGAATTATTGTGATTAATTAAGATAGAATAAAAAACAATTATTTTAAAATATATATTTAAAAAAAGAAGGAATATAATGAAAAAAATTATACTATTATTTATTTTAATTATACCAATTAATGTTTATGCTTTAGAAATAAATGATTTAAACAGTAAGGCAGTAATCGTTTATGATATAGATGCTGATACTATTATTTATGAGAAAAATAGTACAGATAATAGAAGTATAGCTAGTTTAACCAAAATTATGACAGTTATAACTGCTATAGAAAATATTGATAATTTAAGTGATACCGTAACTATAACAAAAGAAATGTTAAATAATATTTATTGGAATGCTTCTATAGCTGGTTTAAAAGTTGGTGATACCATAACCTATTTAGATTTACTTTATGCTTCTATTTTACCTAGTGGGGCCGATGCAACACAAGCGCTTGCTTATGCTATAAGTGGCAATATAAATGACTTTGTATTTAAAATGAATGAACTTGCAAAAAAAATAGGAGCCAATAATACCAATTATGTAAATACAACAGGATTAGACCAAAAGGGTGCTTATTCAACTATCTATGACCAATTATTAATCTTAAAATATGCTCTTAATAATTCTATATTTAAAAGTGTTTATACAACTAAAAATTATACTTTATCTAATGACCTAGAAGTAGAAGCAACAATTAATTTATATAATCGGCTACTTAATTTAGACACAAGTGCGATTATTGGCAGTAAAACAGGTAATACTAATGATGCTGGTTTATGTATGTCGGCATTATTTGAACATGCTAATCATGAAATAGTTCTTATTACTCTTGGGGCCGAAGCTATAGATGATGTTCCGTATAACTTAATAGATGCTTTAACTATTATAGATAGTGTAAATAAAAATTATGAGATTATAAAAGAAGAAAGTGTTATTGCTACTATTAATACTAACGAAGTATTAGTAAATAATAATGTTAATTATAATACAATAGCTTTTTTAATAATAATGTTTTTATTAATAAGCAGCTTTTTATTTAAAAGAATTAGAAAATAAATGTTTATTTATATGCTATAATAATAAATGTGATTGTTATGAAAAAGATTTTAATTATTGAAGATGATAAACTTATATGTAGTGAATTAGAAGTAATGCTTAATAATTCAGGTTATAAAGCTACAGTTTTAAAAGATTTTGAAAATAGTTTAGCTAGTATATTAAATATTAATCCAGACTTAATTTTACTTGATATAAATATTCCTTTTATAAATGGCGAAGAATTACTTAGAAATTTAAGAAAAGAAAGTAACATTCCAGTTATAATGGTTACAAGTAAAAATAATGAAATTGATGAAGTATTATCCATGAGTTATGGAGCTGATGATTATATTACTAAACCTTATAATCCAACTATTTTACTTTTAAGAATTAATGCTGTTTTAAAAAGGACGTTAAATAAAATTATTGATACTATTAATTATCATGATTTAATTATTGATATAAAAAAAGGTGTAGTAAAAAAAGATAAGGAAGAAATAATTTTAACTAAAAATGAGATGATTATCTTTTTATATTTATATCAAAAACAAGGTTGTATTGTATCAAGAGATGAATTAATGACAGAACTTTGGAATAATGATGAATATATTAATGATAATGCTCTTACAGTTAATATTAGTAGGTTAAGAAGTAAGTTTAAAGAACTAGGATGTAGTGATATTATAGAAACTCGTAAAGGACAAGGATATATTTTATTATGAAAATAGGTAATTATTTAAAAGATAAAATCTTTATTATTAGTATTTTATTGATAGTTTATTTTATTATTTTATCTTTTATTATTGGCTTTAAAATAAACATACAATTTAAAATTATTTTTAGTATAATTTATTTATTAATGATAATTATTTTATTTTGCTATGATTATTTTAGAAAATATTTTTTTTATAAAGATATGATTAATAAATTAAAATTATTAGATGAAAAATATTTATTATGTGAATTAATTAAAAGTCCTTATTTTTTAGAGGGAAAAATATTTTATGATGTGCTATATGAAATTAATAAGTCTATGAATGAAAATATTATTGATTATAAAGAAAAAATAAATAATTTTAAAGATTATATTGAGTTATGGATTCATGAAGTAAAAATACCTTTATCAGCACTAATTCTTTATACACATAACAAAAAGGTAAATAAAACAATACTCAAAGAAATTAATAGAATTGATGAATATTTAGAACAAATATTATATTATATAAGAAGTGAAAATTCTAATGAAGATTATATAATTAAACAAGTGCTATTAAGTAAAGTAATTAGAGATGTAATGTTAAAAAATAAAGATATATTATTAGAAAAAAATATTAATGTTACAATAGATTTAGATAATATATTAGTTTTAACAGATATAAAATGGTTAGAATTTATGATTAATCAAGTCATAAGTAATAGTATTAAATATGTTAGAAATATAAAGAATAGAGAAATAAAAATAAAAGCATATAAAAATAAAGATAATATTATTTTGGAAATATATGATAATGGAATAGGCATACCTAAGTGTGACATAAACAAGGTATTTAATAAAACTTTTACAGGAATAAATGGGCGTAAGATTAATAGTTCAACGGGAATGGGTTTGTATATTGTAAATAATTTATGCAAAAAATTAGGCCATAAAGTAAAAATAGAATCAGATGAAGGAAAATATACCAAAGTCTTATTTTATTTTGACAGTAATTTATTTTATCGTGAAGTTTGTTAGCTTACAAAATTGTAAGGTAGTGTAAGATTAAACTAACGATTTTTTTCTTTTAAAACTATATAATAAGTTTGAAAGGAATGATTATATGGAAGCGTTATTAAAGTTAGAAAAAGTAGAAAAATATTATGGCAATAAATCTAATTTAACTAAAGCTATAGATAATATTAGTTTTAGTGTTAATAAAGGCGAATTTGTAGCTATAATGGGAGCATCAGGTAGTGGGAAAACAACATTACTTAATTGTATATCAACTATTGATAAAGTAACTAGTGGGCATATATACATAGCAGATGAAGATATAACTAAATTAAAAGGTAATAATCTTAATCGTTTTAGGAGAGAAGAATTAGGTTTTATTTTTCAAGATTTCAATTTACTTGATACACTTACAGGTTATGAAAATATAGCTCTTGCTTTATCAATAAGTAATGTCCCCTATAAACTTATTGATAAAAAGATAAATGAGATAGCAAGTAGATTAAATATTAAACACATTTTAAAAAAACATCCTTATCAAATGAGTGGTGGAGAAAAACAAAGAATTGCTAGTGCAAGAGCTATTATTACTAATCCAAAACTAATTCTTGCAGATGAGCCAACAGGTGCACTTGATTCCAAATCATCGAAAATGTTACTTGAAAGTTTTAATTATTTAAACAAAGAGTTTTTATCAACTATTTTAATGGTTACACATGATGCTTTTAGTGCTTCTTATGCTAGTAGAGTAATATTTATTAAAGATGGTAAAATATTTAATGAAATAATTAAAGCTCAAAAATCACGAAAAGAATTTTTTGATGAAATTATTGATGTTGTGACAATTCTTGGAGGAGATTTAAATGATGCTTTATAAATTGTCTTTAAAAAATATTAAAAAAAGTTTTAAAGATTATGCTATATATTTTTTTACCCTTATATTAGGGGTAGCTATATTTTATATTTTTAATGCTATTGAAAGTCAAACTGTATTATTAAATGTTACTAAAAGTACAATGGATATAATTGATTTAATGGTTGATATGTTATCAGGAGTAAGCATTTTTGTTTCCTTTATTTTAGGCTTTTTAGTAATATACGCTAGTAGATTTTTAATGAAAAGAAGAAATAAAGAATTTGGTATATATTTAACATTGGGAATGAGTAAGAAAAATATATCAAAGATTTTACTTTTAGAAACAATATTTATTGGTATTATATCTTTAGTTATTGGTCTTATTATTGGTATAGGTTTATCGCAATTTATGAGTGTATTAGTAGCTAATAGTTTTGAAGCTGATTTAACAAAATATACATTTGTTTTTTCAAGTAAAGCTTTAGTTAAAACAATTATTTACTTTGGTATCATGTATTTACTTGTTATGATATTTAATGTGATAAATGTTGGACGCTGTAAATTAATTGATTTAATACATTCTAGTAAAAAAAGTGAAAAAATAAAAATGAAAAATCCATTTATTTGTATTATTATTTTTATTAGTGCTGTATTAATGCTTAGTTATGCTTATTATTGTGTTACTAGAGGAGTTGAAAATTTAATTTCAGCTAGTGATATTTTTATTCCTATTATATTAGGTGTTATAGCAACTATTTTAATATTCTGGTCATTATCAGGACTTATATTAAAAATTGTAATGAGTTTTAAAAAAATATATTATAAGGGACTTAATAGTTTTGTTTTAAGACAAATTAGTAGCAAAATTAATACAACTATATTTTCTATGAGTGTAATATGTTTAATGTTATTTGTAACGATATGTGTTTTTTCAAGTTCTCTTTCGATTAAAAATTCTATGACTTCTAATTTAACAAGTTTAGTGCCTGTAGATATTGAGCTTTCTAAAACTAGAAATATTAGTTTAGATAAAAAAGAACAATTAGGTTACAGTGATGCTTTATTTAATGATTCTTATAAAAGTATTACAGATAGTCTAAAAACTTTAGATTTTGATGTAGATAAATATTTTACAGATATAACTACAGTATATATTTATGTATCAGATGATTTTACTTTTTCTGATACTTTGGGTAATGCTTTAGAAAAAGTAAAAGAGAAGTATCCTATATATACTTATTATGCTAGAGAAGAATTTATGAAGTTAAGCGATTATAATAAAGTTGCAAAATTATATGATATGCCAACATATTCTTTAAACAGTAACGAATATTTGATTATTGCTGATTTTGATAGCATGATAGAAATGCGTAATATGGCTTTAAAGGAAAGACCTACTATTAATATTTTAGGAACATCTTTAGTACCTAAATATGATAAATGTCAAGAAGGATTTTTACGTATTAGTAATAGTCATATTAATACAGGTATTATAATTGTTCCAGATAATGTTTTAAATGATACTATTTTACAATCAGAAATAATGCTTGCTAATTATAAAGGAAATAGTAAAGAAGAAAAACAAAAGATAGAAGATATTTTACTTGGATTAGGTAATAATCCTAATAAAGAAAACATAAGTTTAAATGCTAGCACAAAAATAAGTATATATGAGGCTAGTGTAGGATTAGGTGCCATGGTAACTTTTATTGGTTTATACTTGGGAATAATTTTTCTAATTTCTAGTGCCGCTATACTGGCTTTAAAAGAGTTATCCGAAAGTACTGATAATAAATTACGATATAATATGCTTAGAAAAATAGGGACAGATGAACATTCAATAAATAAAGCTCTATTTATACAAATTGCTATATTCTTTAGTTTTCCATTAGTACTTGCTATAATACATTCAATCTTTGGCCTTGAATTTTGTAAGTATATTTTAATGACTTTTGGTAATGAAGATATGATAAAATCAATTACAATGACAGCAGTATTTTTAATTATTATTTATGGTGGATATTTTTTAATTACATATTTTTGTAGTAAAAATATTATTAAAGATAAATAGATGAGTATAAAAGCTCATCTTTTTAATATAATACTTTATTAAGCTAATTATTTTTGATACAATTAGTTTAGAGATGATATTATGATTAAAGAAATTAAGATAGATGATATTAAATATTTATTTAAAAAAAGGAATATTGATGTTAATAAAGGTGATTTTGGCAAAGTAGGAATACTTGGTGGTTCTATTAAATATAGTGGAGCAATAAAACTTGCTAATTTGAGTTTAGCATCTTTAAGAAGTGGGTGTGGACTAGTAAAAGTAATTGTCCCTAAACTTATAGCAACAAGTTTAATTCCTAATATATTAGAACAAACAATATATCCTTATGAAACTTTAGAAGATATTAAAAATGCTATAAAAGATTTAGATACTCTTGCTATAGGTATGGGGTGGGATAATGCCGATAATCATTTAGAAATTATAGATTATATATTAAAAAATTATAAAGGAAAACTTATTATAGATGCTGATGGATTAAATATATTAGTTAATCATTTAGATTTATTAAAAGGCAGTAAAGCTAAAATTGTTTTAACTCCTCATTTAAAAGAGTTTTCAAGATTAACAAATTTAAATATTAACAAAATAGAAGATGATAAATTTAATTTGGCTTTAAATTTTGCTAAAGAAAATAATGTTATTTTAGTATTAAAAGGTCATCAAAATATTGTAACAGATGGAATAAAAATTTATTTGTGTGAGTGTGGTACACCGGGTATGGCAACAAGTGGAAGTGGAGATGTATTAAGTGGTATTCTAGCTGGTATGTTAGCTTATAACGATTATAATTTAATAACTATTAGTGCAAGCATCATGCTTAATGGCCTAGCAGGAGAGATTGCTGAAAAAAATAGTACGGATATCAGTATGCTTGCTAGTGATACAATAAATAATATTTCTACTGCTATAAAAAAAATTAGAAATGAAAATGTAAGCCCCTTTAAAGATATTTAAAAATTAGATATAATAGTTGGAAAGTATATATTCTATGAATGAATTATGATAAAAATAATGTTATTTTAATTAAACTAGATAAACGAGTAAATAATAGTGAAGAATTAGACTAATTAGCTTGTAAAATAATTGTAAATTGTATTTATAAATCAAATGATTTATACTTAATTTGTAGAACATTAGGAAACTAAATATCTACTTATTATTATTGTAGTAGACATTAACTTCTATTTTGTTAATAACAATATAGAATGTTGATGTCTTATTATTTGCTCTAAAAAGCTTAATAATAGAACTTAAAATTGCTTTTAAATTCACTAGAACTCCTTTTAACTAATACCCCCTAATAAAGGAAATAAACAATAGTTGGAAAAGAAGAACTAATAGACATCAGTCCTAATGTTCAAGCCTTTATTATGAAACTGATTATACAAAAATGCAAT
>CASEOP010000020.1 GCA_949289505.1 uncultured Mycoplasmatota bacterium | reverse complement strand
TATTATTATACCATAATATACATAAGAAGTCAACAAAAAAAGATGTTTTTTTCATCTTTTTAATTATTGGGCTGTAAATACTAACAATCATTTAAATTACTTATTATTGCAAGTAATTCATTAACTATTTTTTCTTGATAACCTGGATTATTTGTTTTTAATAAATTTTCTTTTATCTCTTGTAATTCTTCAGCTGTTATAGTATTTAGTTTTTTTAATCGCGATGAACTAATAATTTTATTTGATTTGGCTTTAATATATAAATTGTTATCATAACCTATTAAATTCAAATTTAAATATTTTCTTTTTAACTTGTCAGCGATTAACAAACCTTCGGGGTCATAATCACCATTATAATAAAAAATATGATTATTTAATTTATCTAATAGTTTATAACAGGCTATATTAGTATTACCACTGGTAATAATAAATGCACACCTATGTTTTTTTAACATAATTAAATTTAAAATGCTGGGATTCTCTAATATAATTACTTTTTTATTTAAAGCATATATATTACTTAATTTTTCTATATTATTTAAACTTAATAAAACCGGTTCGTTATTTTGGGCTAAATAGTCTAGATATACGGACCCATAAAAATTATATGTTATAACAAAATTAGAAACATTATCAGTATACAATCCTAACATGTTTAATATTTCTAATTTTCTTTTTCGAGTATTTGCAAATTCTAAGTTTAAATAGTAGCTTGAAAACCATAAAAATTCACGATTGTTTGTTGTTTCTAAATCAAAATAATGTGGATCATTGGTTATTTGACTTGCAAATATACTTAAATTTATATATTCTGCTTTGATTGTGGGCAAATTAATTATGGCTTTAAATATGTTATAAAGTAGTGATTTATTATTATTTAATAGGTATATTACTTTTTTATAATAAAGTGGATTTTTTAAATTTTCTTTGATATTTTCGCATAAACTTGTGTTAGCAAAAGTGGCTAATAATTCCTTTAAAAGCTTACTATTTATTTGTTCTTTAGTTTGTTCTTTTTGTTCTTTAGTTACTATGTTACCATATATATAATTTAATATCTCTAGAATTGTTAAATTTTCAAACTTACTTTTTTTAAGAGCAATTTCTATTTGGGTTATTTTAATAATATTTTTTGTATTCGCTTTTAAATTTAAACCTAGAAATCGGCCAATTTTGTTTGCTTCAGCTTCATTAGGAATTATACTTATAGTACCTGTTAATTTAGATTTTTTTATATACTTTTCTTTTAGACTAGCAAATAGTAAGTTTAAGTCAGGTTCTTTAAAATAGTTCAATCTTTATACTCCTGTATATCCGTCATTAAACTTCTTTTTAAACCATCCCACTTATACCTTATTATACTAACAACATCGCTTGATGGTAAATGATGCAACTCACAAATAGCTAATTTTTTAACAGTGCTGTAATCACCCCATAATACTTGACTTGTCATTACATAATCTAAATCCATTTCGCCCATAATTCTAAAGCAATCTAAAATATTATCATCATCTACACCGGCAAAAGCTTCATCTAAAGCTATTATTCGAGGAGCATCTTTTTTGGCACTATTAAATTTAGCATAAATGCCTGAAAAGAGTGGAATATACATAGCTATAGCTTTTTCACCTCCGCTAAACTTACTAAACTCTTTATCTGTTAATTCTTTTTTCTCAGTGTTTGGTCTTTTAAAGTAAAGTTTAAATTCATACCATTTGCGATAATCTAAAACATTGCGAATTATTTCTAAATAATTTCTTTCGTTATCTTCATATTTTTCCTCTTCTATGCTAATTTTACTACGAAAATGATTAGTAATTTTTTTTAGATCCTCTTCTTTTAGTGTAATTGGTTCTCTTTCAAAGATATCTACTATTTCTTTTGTGTCAAGTTCTTCTTCATTTTCTTTGTTTTTACCACTCCATTTAATAGAAAATGATAAACCGCTTGAAGTGTTCATAGATTCCATTAAATCTTTTACCTGTTTAATCCAAGCATTGGATGCAGCAATTTTTTTACGAATGCTATCACCAACGTTATTTATTAGTAAATCTTCAAATAATTTCCTGTCCTCTTCATTTAATAAATTTTTAGTTGTTTCTAATTCTAATTCTAAAGCATTGTTTAAATCAATTACATTTAATAATTTCCCACTGTATCTAAATTCAATGTCAATTCTTCTTGCATTAGTAAATATACTGTTTATCATTTCTTTGTTGGCCTCATTAGTTATATATTTTTCAATATCTTTTTCTTCATATATTAATATATTAGTTTTACGTCCAGCATAATTTTGTAATTTTGGTAAATAATTGTTCATACTTTCTAGTATTTTTTCGCTTGCTTGATTTATACTCAATTCTTTAGATATTTTAAAATCTTTAAACCATTTATTAAAACTATCAATATCTGCCGTATAATTTGTGTATTTCAAATTATATTCATCCATAAATATTTTGTTTTTTATCCTGCAAATTTCTTCATTTATAGCTAATTCTTGGTTTATTTTATCAATATTTACACTGGCTATCTCTAATTCTTTTTGGTTGGTTGCTAAAGAACTAATGCTTTGTTCTTTTTCTTGGTCTAATTTTTTCTTTTGTTCAGTTAATTTTTCTAGTTCTTCTAATATATTTTTAAATTCACTACTTTCCTTTTTTTCTTCAATTAATTTGATTTTATTATTAATGTTTTCTATATCATAATTATATTTGGCAATATCACCATTAATTTCATCAATAGATATTAAAGTTTCTTCTAAATTATTTTTAAAATTTAATAACATTTCTTCTTTGCCTTTGGTTTCAGTCAACAAGGTTTTTATGGTTAATATAGTTTCTTTAACTTCATCATGGATGTTTAATACTTCTTCTAATTTTTCCTTAGTAGTTAACCCTTTATAATGGTTTCTTACTGTTTCAATTATTGTATCTATTTTTACAATTTCATTATCAATTATATTAATATTTTCTATTATTTCATTAATGCTATTAATTAATAGTTTTTCTTTAATATCGTATTCTTTTAGATTAATTATCTCTTGATTATAAATATCTAACGGAAAGTCTTTTATATATTCTTTTTTTAATATAACAATTGAATTTTTAGCCTTTTCTAACTTTTCTTGTAAATCTTTTAATATATTTTTACTATTATTTATTTTTAAATCCACTTGCGCATATAAACGTTCTAAATATTTATCTCTTGTATTTTGTCCTATGTATTTTAATTCATATGATTCATAAACTCTTCCTTTAATTATTCCTAATTCATAAGTACCATCTTCACTGATTTTTATTCCTTTTTCACTTGTACTTATAGAGTTTAATACTTCTAATGCTTCTTTTTTAAAATTATTATCTACAATATTAAAATATTTTGCTATAGTATTATTTTTTTCTACTAAATTTGAAAATGTTTTTATGTCTAAATTAGATGGTATATTTTTAACTAAAAATGTATTTAGTAACCCCATTCTTTTTAAAGATTTTTCTATTTTTTCTCGTATAGCTTGAGGTATTTCTTCTTTAAATTCAATTACTTCATATAGATATTTTACATCTAAATTGGCATCTATCAAATATTTCTTAGTTTCATTTGGTTCTAAATCTTTTTCAAAAACATTAGATATTTTCGTTCGCTCTTGATTAAGATTTTCTAGTAAAAAACTTTCTTTATCTATTTTTTGATTTATTATATTTATTTCTTTAGTTAAAGTATTAAAAATTTCTTGATAACGATTATTTAAAATATCATTTATTTTGTGAGATTTAGTATTATCTAAGGAATCAATTATTTCATTTATTGCAGTAATATCTTCTTCTTCTAAATTATATACTTCATTGTTTTTTAGATTGTATATTTTATCTTTTAAATTATCAACTTCTTTTAAAAGCTTTTGGGTTATATTTTTCTTCTCTTTATCAATTTCATTCTTAGTATTTTCTAGTTTATTTATTCTTTGATTTTCTTCATCTTTTTTGGCAATTAAATCATCTTTGGTTTTTACATATTTTAATAATTCCGTTATTTTTTTCTTAAAATTTTCTAAATCTTTGAATAAGTAAGAAAAATTAAATTGACCTTTTTGCTCTTTTAATTCATCTAAATAGAAAAGCAACTCATCATAGTGCATTTCCTCCGCTAATTCATTTAGGTCTTCATATTTTTGTTTTAACTCTTTTTCTAAATCATATATGTTATTTTCTTCTTTTCTTATGTCTTTTTCTAATGCTATTTTTTTGGCATCTTTAATTTCTACTGCGTTTAATTTTTCCGCCTGTTTGTTTTTGACTTCGCTTAATTCAGTTTCATATTGATGTTTATCTTCTATTAACTTATTTAAATCTTTGGCATCTAAATTTGTTATTTTATAATTAGTATTTTCTAAAGCTAATTTAATTTCTTCTATTCTTTTTTGACATTTTTCTATATTGTCTTTTAACTCAATTATACTTTTTTCAGCTTCATTTTTTTCGCTTTTAAGTTTATCATTGATATTTAGTGTTTCTTTATAATCTTTTGCTTTATTGTATAAAACTATATCACTATATTCTCTAAAGCTGTTAGTTAAGTTTCTAATAGCAGTATTTTCTATAGTTAAATCATTTATTTTTTCTTTAAACTTATTCATATTTTCTATAGATTCAGAAATAGTTGCTAAATCGAATTCATTTAAAGGTTCTAATACGCTTGATAAAATTTCTTCTAACTTGGTTGGTTTGTAATCTTTTGACAATTTAGGAGAGCGTAATTGTAACATCAAATTTATTAATTCAGAATATAAACTCTCTTGTTCAAAGCCAAATAGTAAATTATTTACCATAGTTTTATATTCTTTTGAACTAGTTACAAAGATACCACCTGAGCCAATTTCAGTTTGCAATTCTCTCTTGGTTAAAGGTATTTTTCGTAGTCTATCTTTATATAATGCAAAATCATGTTTTATTCGACGATTATCAGTAATAGCAAAACCATAAAATTCTACATTCCTATTTCTTATTGCTCGTAAACCTATCCCTATTGTTATATAATTATCTTTTTCCTTGTTATAAAATTCCATGTACAAGTAACTTGTATTTTCATTACCATCAAACGTAGGTGGAAGAACGTAATCTTCTACTTTACGATCCCTACTTCCAAAGGTATCAAATCTTTCAGGATTTTTATTTCCATCAAAAAGCAAAGGAAAAAATGATACCATAGTTACACTTTTTCCTGAACCGTTTGTACCTCTTAGCAAAAGTTTACCGTCATAAAAATAGAACTCTTCTTCATCATATAGCCAATAATTTAAAACACCTATTCTATTTATTTTATATCTTTCCATATAATCTCCTATTCTAAATCTAAGTCTAAACTTAATAACTCATAATTTTTTTCTTCTTTTTCAGTAGTTTGATTAGGATAAATTCCTTTAATTAAGTATGTTACAGGGTTAAATATATAATATTCTGTATTTTCTTTTAATAAATTAAAATCTTTCATATATTTTACTATTTCTTCTAAAAATTTAATTATTGTTGTTTCTCGATATTCCTTAGAAAAATATTTACTATGTTCTGAGTGAATTTTTGTTAATAAATTTTTAAATTCTAATTTGGTTAATTTTATTTTATCATTAACAGCTTTTTTAGTATCTTGCCAAACATAGTAATTAACTAATAAAACAATGTCTGAAAGACTTTTACGATAATTGGGAAATAAATTTCTTTCTTTGGTCCCTTCGCAACTTATAAATGCTGTGTTTTTAGATAAAATTAATTCACTTTCATAGTAATGATTTATGTCTTCATTAACTCGGTAGCGAAAATTTTTTAAGTATTGAACTGCTTCATTATCTAAATCATCGTATATAATACTAGGATAAAATAATAATCCACGATATATTATATATCTTTTATAATTTAAGCTGTCTAATTCTTCTTTTTCAGCTTCTAAAAAATCTTTTGGAGTTTGGCACTTGAAAACATCAAATTTAAAATTGCGGAATACATAATGGGATAAAGTTGTGTTTTCATACAATGCTTCATATTCTTCATCATCGGCATATTTAGCGTCGTTACCATCTCTTAGTCTAATTATACCTAATTTTTCAGCGTATTTTAAAACATCGACTATACTTTTGCGATCTTTATACTTTTTCCAATCTGGTTTTATTTTAGCTGATATGCTTGTTAAAATATTGGTGGCAAATTCTGTAAAATTGGACAAAATAAATTGTTCATCTAAACCTTTGTCTTCTAAAAAAATTAAGAGAACTGTATATAATACATAGTCTAATTGATTGTCAAATTCCTCAATTTTATATATTTCATAATTTATAGGATTTTTCTCTAACTTTATTAATTTATTGTTGCAATAAATGTCACAACCTAGCTTGTTGTTGGCAAACTCTCTTAATTCTTTTAGTTTATTTTTTATTTTGTAATATTCAGCTGGATTATTTTCTTTTACTATCCAAAAATTGTTTAGTAGCAAATCTAATTCTTTAACTGGATAACTATTCATTTTGACCTCCAAATTCGATTTTAAAGTCAGGCATACTAAATACGCCATCTATACTTTTTAATAATATTTCATCATCACTTATTTTGGTTACTTTAAAATATATACCATGCTCGCCATTGTAAGTATAACCATCTTTATTTATACCACTACTTATTAATGATAATATAAATCTTCTTTCAAACTTGGTGATACAACCTAAATCTTTTAGGTTTATGGTTCCCTTTTGTATGTATTTGTCTAATATTTCTTTTTCGTGTTTTCTTAGACTCATTATTTCTTTTAATTGAGATTCTTTAGCAAGTGATTTGTCTTTTATAGGCGTTTTTACTATTTTTTCTTTAACCTTTCGATTATGACTTTCAAGACTAATTAAATAATCTTGAAGATCTATAATACTATAGTCTGGACTATCAGTAGTTTTTTCAATAGTTGTATAATGGTTTACTTTAGATATACCAAATATTTGGGAAGCTAGTTGATGAGCTTCATTTAAGGATGAACAATTGCTAAATAATTTTAGTATATGTTTATATTCCTCTTTTCGATTCATATTGCTAGATTGCATTTCTAAAATAGCCGCCACATTTTTCATAATTTTATTTATTATGTTGTTAACTGCATTTTTTAATCTTGCACTTTCTGTTATACCATCAGAATTATTAAACCATTTTATTATACTTCTATATTTGCTGCGATTAATTTCTCTTAAATATTCATAATCAAAATCCAGCTCCATATTTGGTACGTTCTTTTGATAATTAATAAGTTCTTCCATTAAAAAATTTTCAAAATCACTTGGTATGGTTTTTATTATCTCATTTATTTTAAGACTATTTAGTTGGAAACCTCCAATAAAATCTTTTAAGTAATTAATTACTTTGTCTTTATAAAAGATAAATGACTCCTTTTTCATTAATTCTTCCGTTTTAGCTTCATGAAATATTTTCAAAAAATCTTTATAGGATTCATTTAAGGTTGTAAAGTTGTGGTTTAATTCTTCAAAACAATTTGTTAACTCCCTAGGCGATTTTAAAGTTATTAACTCTTGAAGTAAAGTTTTTATTTTTTCAAATAGTTTAGGTTCTAATGAAGAGGTTTTTACTTTCAAATTTTCTAATCTTAAAACAAGCCTTTCAATTTCAATAGCATACTCGGTTAATTGATAGCGAAATTTTCGATTTTTAAATTCATCAACTGTTTGAACATTTGATGTGTCTTGAATACTTGTTAAACTTAACCATTCAACTAAACGGTTTAAATCTTGTTCACATAGTTCTAATGTATAATCTTTAAAGTATTCGCTTTTTTTTAATTCATTATATACATCTTCTTTATATAGCCAATATTCTAGTCGTTCATATCTAGTAAAAAATAAACGAATTATTGGACGATACCTTTCGGTATTTTCAACGTTTAAATATTTTGTTTCAGTTATTTGCTTAAGTAATTTTTCTTGTACTTCCATAAATTTTCTCCAATTAGATATATAATACTATAAACGCTTTATAATGGCAATATTTTTTATATACGTTAATCCTTTTTTAAAATGTCAAATTATCATTAATTAAAATGCGTTTTTGCTTATTATATTTCTTCATTATTAATTTTACTTCTTCAATTCGCAAAATTTAAATAACTAAATTGTCAAAGAGCATAACAAAGCTAGAGAGTCAATAATTGTTTCAACTGGTCTCT
>CASEOP010000019.1 GCA_949289505.1 uncultured Mycoplasmatota bacterium | reverse complement strand
TTCTAAAATATTATTTAAGTCATCAATTAATAAAACATTATAAATCCTAGACATACCTATAATGGTACTATCTATTACATCTTTGTTAGAGTATATTTTTTCATCATATAAGTTTAAAGCCATTTTAATATAATTTAAAATATCTAGGGGTATATAATATTCATCTTTTTCTATTAAGATTAAAAAATTATTTAATAAATTTATAAATAAAATGTAATTAATGTAACCACTATTGCTTATTTTAATATTATTTTCAATAAGTTTTTTTAAAATATCTAGTTCTTCAGCATTACACATTTTTAAAATTAATTCAGGGTCATTTTTATAACAAGAAATGATGCAATTGTAAATTTCATTTCTTGTTATTTTGTTATATTCTTTGGGTTTGGAATTAATTTTTTGATAAAATGTATATATACTTTTTTTATTAGCTTTTAAGATGTATTTTTTTAATGTCATTATTGATACTCCTCTAAAAGTTTTTTATGGATGCCTGGTTCAACAATATTAATAGCATTAATAGCATTTTCTAAACTAATTTTAAAATTTCCTTTATAAAAAGCATTTTCGGCTTTAATTAATCCTAATTCAACATCTTTATACATAGCTCGATATCTATTGCCATAAACGATAGCAACTTCGGCCATTTTAGCTGTTTTCATTGCTTCTTTAGTTGTGTTATATACTTTTAAAGTTAAGTCTCTTGCTGTATCTACTCTAGTATTTAAAACTTTTATAGATATAGGTCTTTTATCTAATTCTTTTATCATGTTGTGCATTGCCTCAGCTGCTTCTGATAATTCAACATAAAAATTTTTAGGGATAATTGGTAATTTATAGGCTTTAATATTATTTTTGGCTTGCATTAAAATCTTTTTGATTTCGTCTAATTGTTCTCTTGCTCTTTTTTCGTCTTCTTTTAAACTTCCTAAATTTCTTAGGGTAAGCTCTAGTTTTTCTTCAGTTTTTAAAAGCTTATTATTAAGTATTTCCATTTCTTTTACTAATCTAGAAAAAGCAAAAGTTTTACGTCGATGCATTTCAATAATTTTATTGTAATCATCTTTTATTTCAGTTATTTCACTTGCTATTACATCTAAAACATTTACTTCATCATCACTTAAATCATAGCTGTATTTTAAATCATCTATTTTGCGATTTAAGTCATTACTTATTTTTTCTAATTTAGTAGCCTTTATTAAAATACTTCTTTGATAGTCTTCAAATAATCTTTTAGATAATTTTTCTTTATCAAAGTTGTGATAAAGGGAATCAAAATAATCTAATATAGTTTTTAATTCAAAAACACTGTCTTCTAAATTTAAAACATTTAATCTAGCAAGTATATCACTAATCTTTTTTTCGGATTCAATAATGTTATAATCAATATTTAAATAATCTAAATTATAACCTTCTTTTTCCATTTTAAGCGTATTTTTTTTGATATCTTCTATTTTATCAGGAATTAGTTTTTTACTCATTATAATTATTGATGGAGCTTCTTCAATAACTATTTTTAAATTTCCGATGGTATCATCTATAGCTTTAACTATTTTTCCTACTTCTTGGTATTCGTTTTTATCCATGGAAACTTCAAAGGCACTAAAAAGTTTGTCAACATTTTCAAATTGTAATTCGATAGGATTGGCTACTAAAGTGTATTCTTCTTTGTTATTGTTGTATTTGGCTAATATTTTACGATAATCACTTTTTAATTTAGTAATTGTTTCGCGATTTTTTTCTTCACTTAAAGTTATTTCCTTTATTTCTTCTAATAAGAAATTAGATTTTGTTTTTACGTAGGCTATTTGTAATTCTAATGAAGCTATTTTGGACTTTAGAAATTTAAAGTTTCTTTCTTCAAATATATTTTCAATTTCGATTAAAGCATCAGTAATTTTGGGAATTTCAACTTCTTTTATTTCTTTAAGGCGAATTTGCCAACTATCATATTTTTTCTGCATTACTTCGTTGTTTATTAGAGCACTTACTTTGTTAAGTTCTGATAAAATAGAGGCACCAACTATTAAGTTTTTATCACGTTCTAAATTAGCTATTTCCTCTTTATATTTATTACGTTCTTTTTTATTAATTAAATTTAAAACAATTATAATTAATGCAATAGTAAAAATATAGTAAAAAACCCCAATAAAAATAAAAGTAGTTCTTGACATATCCTTCACTTCCTATGATAATTGTATCACAATTTATGGATATTTGTCGATATGAAGTAAAAAAAAATTACTCTTTTAGAGTAAATCCCTTTTTAACACTAACTTTTCACTACTTTGTAAAATTCTAAAATCTTCTAGTGCATCTTCTTTATTTAATTTACTAAAATAATTATTTCCTCCTTCAACTAACATAATGCTACCTGCAACTTCGGTTTGGTTTGATCTGAAAGCTAGATAATTATGTGGTTTATTATCATTAGTGTTACTTAAAAAATCAATGACAGCTTGATACCCTGGTAAATCCGTTCTGCCTAAATACTTTTTGTAGCGACCATTTTGATATACTATAAATTGATTAGGTGCTGTTAATTGATCATAGATATTATCACCAAAACATGTTACCCAAGTTTTACTTATGATACGATTATAAGCTGTATTTATTACATTGGTTGCTTCAGCATAATTATTTCCGTCATCACAAGCTTCAGCAATAGTTATAGCACAACAAATATCTAATTGTTCTAAGGTTAAGTTGTAAGTCGATAAAATAGTAGCAATTTTTTCTTCATAGGTTGGTTCAACGTAAACTAAAGCATCATTAATTTTAGTTTGTTCTTCTTTAATTAATTTTTTAATTAAGGTTTCACCAATATGTGGAGCTTGTTTAGATGAAGTTTCCGTTTTTTCTTTTGATAATCCCTCAGAACTAACATTGGTTAATAATATACAGGTTGCTAGTAAGGCACTTGATGTTGTTTTAAGCCCATATTTAGCCATTATCTCTTTAATAGCTTTTAATTTTTCCTTATTTTTAATTATACTTGTAATTTGTTTATTCATTATAAATTCCCCCTTTGAAATAACTTTATCCATAATATCATAAAATTTGATAATTGCCAAATAAAATTGGGTAGCTAACAAGTTTGCTTTACACATTCTTTACAGTAAATAAAAAGAAAGCTATTTTTCGCTTTCTTCTAACATTGTTGTAATAAATAAGCCATAACCACTCGTAACATTATCTGTTATAACGTGGGTTACGGCACCAATTAATTTGCCATTTTGAACGATTGGTGAACCACTCATACCTTGAACTACCCCACCTGTTTTAGTTAAAAGCTTATCATCAGTTATTTCAAAGGTAATATTTTTTATTGCACTATTTTCGTTTATATTAGTTATTTCAATGGTAAAAGCCTCTATTTCTTCGCCATCTATAACCGTATAAATTTCGGCTTTTCCTACTTTTATTTCTTCGGGATTAGCTATTTCGATTAAATTATTTTCATCATATTCACTGTTATATTGACCATAAATACCATATTTAGTATTTTTAATTATATTTCCATACTTATCATTGTAATAAAATTTGGCATTTTTACTTCCAGGATTACCATCTTCACTTTCATCAATGCTTGTTATTTCATTTTTAAATATTGTTCCGGTTTTAATTTCGACTATTTTTTTAGTATTACTTTCTAATACTTCATGACCTAAAGCACCATATGTATTAGTGGCTGGATCAATAAATGTTAATGTGCCAATACCAGTTATACCATCTTTAACATATAATCCGGTTTTGTATATGCCATCTTCTAAAAATAATTGGATTTTAGTAGTTTTTTCTTTATTGCCTCTTAAATATGTTATATTTATCTCATCTTTACCAACATTATTTTCTAATTGAGTCGATAAATCTTCAATGCTAGATACTTTACTATCTTCGACTTTGGTTATTATATCCCCTTCAACTAAATTAGATTTATGATATTTGCCATTTATTTT
>CASEOP010000018.1 GCA_949289505.1 uncultured Mycoplasmatota bacterium | reverse complement strand
TTCAATGCTAGATACTTTACTATCTTCGACTTTGGTTATTATATCCCCTTCAACTAAATTAGATTTATGATATTTGCCATTTATTTTGTAAAAACCTATAATCATGATGCCTTCAGTTTCAATATCAATACCAATAGTTGCTCCGCCTAATATCACCTCACTAGAATATGCAAAAACACTTAAAGGCATAAGCGCAAATATACATAAAAAAACTATAAACTTTCTCATACTAATCACCATTTTTAGTATAATTAATTTATAGTTTTTTAAGCTAGTAATAATTGGATGTTGGTAATAACTGTTAATATTGTTTACCAAAATATAAGCGTTTAGTAGCTTTATTATTACATACTACACAATTACCATTAATTTCTTCATCATCAATTAAACATCTACTTTTCATATTAAATTCTTCTTTAATTTTATTTTCACAAGCAACATCACCACACCAATTAGCTTTAATAAAACCAGGTTTATTAGTTGCTATTTCCTTAAATTCTTCATAATTTTTAGCCTCGTAAATCATAGAATCGCGACGAGCTAAAGCTTTGTTATACATATTTTTTTGGATATCATTAAATAAACTAGGTAAATAAGTGGTTATTTCAGCACTATTTATCTTTACTTTTTCTAAAGTATCTCTTCTAACAATAGTAATCTCTTTATTTTCTAAATCTCTTTTACCTATTTCAATTCTAACAGGATAGCCTTTAACTTCAGCTTGGGCAAATTTATAGCCAGGAGTTTTATTTGAATTATCAACTACATATGAAATATTACTCTTTTTTAATTCATCGCTTATTTTTTTAGTTTCTAATTCTATTTGTTCATCAGTACCTATAGGAATTATGATAACTTTTATAGGAGCTATATTAGGAGGTAAAACTAATCCTCGATCATCACCATGAACCATGATAAGCGAACCAATCATTCTTGTAGTTACGCCCCAACTAGTTTGATAAGGAGTTTTTAAGGTATTATCTTTATCCAAAAATTGGATACCAAAAGATTTAGCAAAACCTTGACCAAAATAGTGGCTAGTTCCATTTTGAAGAGCTACTCCATCATACATCATAGCTTCTAGTGAATAAGAAGCTATAGCTCCCGCAAATTTTTCCTTTTCCGTTTTTTTACCAACAATTACCGGGATAGCTAAGTAATTTCTTTGAAAATCCTCATAAATATGTAACATTTGAAGAGTTTCGTTAAGAGCTTCACTTTCCGTTGCATGCATGGTATGGCCTTCTTGCCAAAGTATTTCCCTACTTCTTACAAATGGTCTAGTAGTTTTTTCCCATCTAACAATCGTACACCACTGATTATATAATTTGGGTAAATCACGATAAGATTTAATAATTTTTTTATAATAATCACAAAATAAGACTTCACTAGTAGGTCTAACACATAATCTTTCATCAAGTTTTTCACTGCCACCATAAGTAACCCAAGCAACTTCAGGCGCAAAACCTTCGACGTGTTCTTTTTCAATATTTAGTAGTGATTCAGGAATAAACATAGGCATTTGCACGTTTTCATGATTAGTTTCTTTAAATTTAGCATCTAGTATTTTTTGCATATTTTCCCATATTGCATAACCATAAGGACAAATAATCATGCTTCCTTTAACACTAGAATAATCAACTAATCCGGCTTTTTTTACCACATCAGTATACCATTTAGCAAAATCTACGTCACGACTAGTTATATCTTTAACTTCACTCATTTTATTCCTCCACTTTAAAATCTACTAATTCTTTATTTTCGGTTAAGATTTTGTTAACTTTTTTCGTTGCATTATTAAGTTTTTCGCTGCAATATTTAGCAAGTTTCATTGCTTCTGTATATTTATCTATAGCGGAATCAAGTTCTACATTTCCTGATTCTAATTCTTTTACAATTACTTCTAATTCTTTTAAGGCATCTTCAAATGATTTTTCCATTATTTCTCCTCCTTGTTTAATTTAACTATATTAATCTTATTTAGATTTTTGTAAGAGATATCTAGAAACTCGTTATTTTTTTATTATTTAATATCTTTTACTAAAGCCTCTATACTTCCTTTAGAAAAACGTATATCAATTATATCATTTATTTTTAAATCTTGACAATTTTTTATTACTTTATTATTCTTTTTTACTAATGAATAGCCTTTATCCAAAATATTTAAAGGATTTACTAATTTCAAAGTATTAATTGTAAGTTTATAATTATGTTCTTTAGTTAAGATAATATTTTTAATATTGTTATATAAAGTTTTTTCAGAGTAGATTAATCTTTCTTGTTGATTTTTAAATAAGCGCATCGGATTTTCTAGGGCATAAGAATTTTTAAGATGATTTAATTCTAGATGATATGTTTCTAATTTTTTTAGAATATAATTATTTAAATTTTCGATCATATTATCTAATTTTTGCTCTTTAACTTCATATAGGGCTAAGGGATTTTTTAAAATATAGGATTTTTTGATATTGTCTAATCTTAATATATGCTGATGTAAATAATTATTAATGTATTCATTTAATCTTATTTTTAGAGAATCGATGGTACTAATTATTTCACTTACCGTAGGTACCGCCATTTCTGCAGCACCAGTTGGAGTTGGAGCACGCATATCAGCTACAAAATCAGCAATAGTAAAATCTACTTCATGACCAACTGCACTAATTATAGGCACTTTAGCTTCATATATAGCTCTTGCAACTATCTCCTCGTTAAAAGCCCATAAATCTTCAATTGAGCCACCACCACGACCTACAATAAGCGTATCAATATCATATTGGCCACTATCTGCTTCTTTAATTTGTCTTACTATATCTGGAGCAGCATTTTCGCCTTGAACTAAAGCTGGAAATAAAATTGTTTCGCATATAGGAAATCTCCTTTTAATGGTAGATATTATATCTTTTATTGCTGCACCTGTAGGAGCTGTTATGATACCTATTCTTTTAGGAATTCTTTTGATTGGCTTTTTGTGTTCGGGAGCAAATAAACCTTCTTTAGCT
>CASEOP010000017.1 GCA_949289505.1 uncultured Mycoplasmatota bacterium | reverse complement strand
TATTATAAATGTAAAATAAATTTTATTCAAGTTTTCATTACTATGTGTGCCTTGAACAAAGTGAAAGGAATGGATGGTTTTTATGAATCCAAATATATTTAGAGAGTATGATATTAGAGGAGTATATCCCACTGAAATAAATGAAACAGTTGCCTACACCATAGGTCGAAGTTATGGCAGTTATTTAAGAGAAAAATTAAATCAAACAACATGTATTGTTTCTTATGACAATCGTGTTAGCTCACCCTCATTAGCAGCATATTTAACTAAAGGAATAACCGACAGTGGACTAAATGTTTACAATTATGGATTAACAACTACCCCTATGCACTATTATGCTAGATTTATTCATAATTTATTAGGAATAATGATTACTGCTAGTCATAACCCTAAAGATGATAACGGTTTTAAATTTTCATTTGATAATCTTGCTAATGCGCGAGGCGAAATGATTGAAGATTTTAAAAATTATACTTTTGCCGGCCAATTTTTATCTGGAACAGGCACTGTATCAAGTGGAAATATTACTGAAAAATACGTAGAGTATTTAAGATACGGCGTTGAATTTGGAAGAAAAAAAAGAAGAGTTGTTTTAGATTTAGGCAATGGTACAACTTCTATTATAGCAAGAAAAATATTTGAAAAAGTAAATGTCGACTTTGATATAATTTTTGAAGAAAGCGATGGCAATTTTCCAAATCACCATCCAGATCCAAATGTTGAAAGTAATTTAGAAACACTCAAAAAAACTGTTTTGTCTAAAAAAGCTGATGTTGGATTAGCTTTTGACGGTGATGGAGATAGACTTGGAATTGTAAATGAACGAGGCGAAGTTGTCCCAAGCGACCATTTCATGATTTTAATTGTTAGAGATATTATAAACAAAGTTAAAAATAAAACTTTTCTTTATGATGTTAAATGTTCTAAAGCTTTAGAAGATGAAATAAAAAAGCTTGGTGGAACTCCTGTATGCTATAAAACAGGTGCTAGTTATACACAAGCTAAAGTTAAAGAAGACGATATGCCTTTTGGAGGCGAATATTCTGGACATTTCTACTTTAGAGATAAAATTGCCGATGTTGGAAGTGGCATTTATGCTGGTTTAAGATTATTAGAAATTCTTAGTAAAACAAATAAAAAATTAAGCGAACTTTTAAGTGATATTCCTAAATATTATAGTACTCCGGAAATAAAATTTGCTTGTCCTGATAATAAAAAATTTGATGTTGTTAAAATGGTTAAAGAATTTTGCGAAATGCAAAAATGGAGTTTAAATACAATTGATGGCGTTAGAGCTAATTTTAGAACTGGTTGGGCTTTGGTTAGGGCTAGTAATACTGGTCCTAATATTACCATGCGATGTGAAGCAACTGATGAGGTAGGGCTTAAAAATTTACAAACAATATTTACTAATTTAATAAATACATATAATAAATAAAGGAATCTTTTAGCGTTTTAATAAACAAGATTCCTCTTTTTTTTCTTTTAAATATTCTTGTAATAGTTGGTATGCTTCGCGAGAAGTTAAATATTTGTTTGGTTTGCTATATACTTCTTTTAGTGGTATAAACGATTCTATTCTAATTTCCAAATCTTTATTTATATAAGGTATACCCTCAAAATTTAATGCAGCTCTATATTTTCCATCTAAAGTTTCAAATAGATAAGCACACTTTACCAATCCTTCTTCTTCAAAATCATATGGATCAAATCTTTTTATTTCTAAATATTTAAAACAATTTTTTTGAATAAATATATCACATCTTGTTTTTAAATCATCTTGACTATTAAAAAAAGCAATAATCATTTTATCAATATCAAATTTCTTTGCTTTCATATTTTCACCTTCTTTCTAAAAATTATAATATTTATTATAATTTTGGTAAATATTTTTATTATAAATATTTTATATTTACCCATAATAATTATGGAGGTATATATGACACAAAAAGAATTATTATATGTTGAAGATGCTATAGGACATGAGCAAAATGTAAGTGATATTATAAATGAATATCTAAATTTACTTCAAAGCCAAAATTTAAAAACATGCTTAAAAAGTGAATTAAAAAAGCATCAATTAATTGAAGAAAAACTTTTAAATTTATTAGAAGGTGAAAGTAAATGAATGATAGGTTAATAATGGAAAATGTTTTACTTTTACTTAAAAGTAATATGGAAGTATATGTTCATGGAACACTTGAAGCATCTAATAAAAAGATTCGTGATGCCCTTCATTTTGGCTTAGAAGAAACCCAAAAACTACAATATAACTTGTATCAGAAAATGGTTGAGTGTGAATGGTATCAAGTAAGTAACGTTAGTATTAAATCAATTAATGATACCCTAAAAAAAGTAAAAAAGAAAAATTAAAAGACGGCTTTAATTAGTCGTCTATTCTTTATTTTTAAGAGATTTAAACATTTTTTTCCATAATTTACTCGAAGAATAATTTAAGATACCTACTTTATATATTCTAAGCCCATACTTATATAAAAAGTAAGTTGCAATTACTGTAACCATAGTAGATAAGGTTAGCGAAACGAAACTCATCTCGCCTATTAAATAAAGTGTTGGTGCTATCATTACCGATAATAATGGTATATAAGCTAGAGCATGAATAAATATTGAGCCATCAAACATAACTGCCATTAGTGCTACATAATATCCTACCATCATAATTATCATAAGAGGTGTTTGTAATTGTTGAAAATCTTCAATATTGGTAGTCATACTTGCTAATATAGCTGCTGCTATAGCATATGCTATAAAACTGATTACAAATAAAACAATTAAAACTACGCTTCCCTTTAAAAGTAAACTAAATATACCAGCATCTTTTAAAAGACTTACTATTTCTCCTAAAAAACTCGTTGTTTCAATATTCATGCTATTTGATAATACGTTATGTAAAAATAAAGCAATACCTGAATAAATAAGTAGTAAAATGCCTTGTAATAATACATATGAGAAAGCAGATAAAACTTTAGAAATAAAATGTATTTTAGCTGGTATAGAAGAAATTATTATTTCCATTCCCCTACTAGATTTTTCATCATTTATTTCTGCTCCTAACATTTGCACCATTGTAACTATTAAAATGAAAAAAGGAATAATTAAAACAGTTGTTATAATAGAACTAAGATTCTCTTTGGTGGCATTATCCTTGGCATTTTCATCTAATACTGTTTCTGTAACACTTACTGGCGAAGTTAAAGAAGCAATTTCTTCAGAAGATAAACCACTTTCTTTTAATACCAATTCACTTTTTAAATTATTAAGGGAACTAACTATTATTTCATAAGTTGTTCTAGAAATAGTATCATAGGATATAATCTCACCTGTTAAATAAGTAATATCTGATTTATTTAATACTACAATTATGTCATTATCTAGTTTATCTTCTTTATTTAGCATACTATTATCTAGAATAATTTCATATTCTTTATCATCAATGCTATTTGCTATAGTAGTAAAATAGCTGGTAAACGAATCATAAGAATTCGTATTATCTACTACATATATCTTTTCTTTTTCGTTAAAATCTCCCCCAAATAAGTTTATTAAATAATCCATGTTTACTATAAAAACTATTAATAGTAATAATAAAATATTAACTACTTTAAACCATTTAGTATCAATCTTTTTCTTTAAACTATATTTTATTAAATATTTAAATTTATTTTTCATAAGCTTCACCCACTAAACTAACAAATATTTCATTTAAAGAAGCATCTTCCACAATAAACTTATTTATATTTTCTCCTTTTTTTACTATTTTAAATACTTCATCAACATAATCATCGCTTTCAATTTTAACTATAATTTCTAAATTTTCTTTCTTTACTTCTAATACCCCTTTTGCTTTTTTTAATTCCTCAATATCTATATCACCAATTATCTTAATTACTTTTTTACGATAATTTTTCTTTATTTCTTTTAGGGAACCACTTAAAACTGTTTTTCCTTTTAAAAGAATTACCAATTTTTCACAAAATAATTCAACATGTTCCATTCTATGCGATGAAAATATAATCATTTTACCTTTTTCTTTAAATTCTTTTATAACACTCATAAATAATTCAACATTTATTGGGTCTAATCCTGTAAACGGCTCATCTAAAACAAGTAGGTCTGGTTCATGAATTATAGCAGTTATAAACTGAATTTTTTGTTGATTACCCTTTGATAATTCCTTTATTTTTCGTTCTTTATATTCACTAACTTTAAATCTGTCTAACCAATAATCTAATTTTTTTAGAATCTCCTCCTCTTTCATTCCTTTTAAAGTTCCATAATATATTACTTGTTCTTTAACAGTTAATTTGGTAAGTAAACTTCTTTCTTCTGTTAAAAAACCAATTTTTTCAGATATATTATATCCTACTGGTTGATTATTTAGAGTAATTTTACCTTTTGTTGGTTCGAGTAAACTCATAATCATTCTAAAAGTTGTAGTTTTTCCGGCTCCATTAACTCCTAACAAGCCAAATATTTCACCTTCATTTACAGTAAATGATAGATTATCTACGGCTAAAACATCACCATAATACTTTGTTACATTTTCTACCTTTAACATAAGGTTACCTCCTTAACACTTTTATTTTATCATTAAATGAATATATTTGTTCTTTAAAATTTTAAAGCATTTATAATTTGTCATTATATTTACTACAATAATAGCAAATTAAGTATCAATTAAAAACACAAAAGTTCTTTTAAATTCCAACTAAAAAATCATAATAATTTATATTTATTATTATA
>CASEOP010000016.1 GCA_949289505.1 uncultured Mycoplasmatota bacterium | reverse complement strand
TAATTGGGACAAAATAGAAAAAATAGTAGTTAATCATATATACCATTAACTACTATTTTACCTGCGAAAAAAATTTACACCCGTCAAAATAAGTGCTTATTGCAATTAACAAAGTTTTTTGGTATAATGTTTTTGCCTAAAAAACTTTTTTTATTTATAAATTTAGAAATGGAGTTGATTATTTTGAGTAAAATAAAGATTTTTAGTTTGGGTGGATTAGATGAAAATGGCAAAAACATGTATATAATTGAAATTGATAAAGATATATTTATTTTTGATTGTGGACTTAAATATGCAAGCGGCAATATGTTAGGAATCGATTATATAATACCGGATTTTTCTTACTTAATTAAAAACAAGAGAAGAATAAAAGGCTTATTTATTACGCATGGCCACTTAGAAAATATGGGAGCAACATCTGATTTAATAGCTCAAATTCCTAACATAAAAGTATATGCTACCAAATTTAGTAAATATGTTTTAATGGAAAATGGCGTAAATGCTAATAATATAACTGAAATAAAAGCTCACAAAAAAATAAATTTTGGCCATGTAAGTATATTTCCTATGAGCGTATCACATAGTGCCCCCGATGCTGTTATGTACATAATTAATACCAAAGATGGAGCTATATGCTATACTGGTGATTTTATTTTTGATCCAAGTATGATGGGAGCATATGACATGGATTTAGGTAAAATAGCTTATGTTGGCAAACAAGGAGTTTTATGTTTGCTAAGTGAATCGGTATTTAGTGAAAATATAGGCCATACATCACCAAATCACAAACTTATAGAAGTTTTTAAAAAATCCATCAAAGAAGCTCAAGGTCGTATTTTATTTATGGTACTTCCTACCCATTTGTATACAATTCAAGAAATTTTTAATGCCGCAACAAATTCTCATCGAAAGATTGTTGTAATGGGCAAAAAACTTCAAAATGTAGTTAATTTTGGCTTAAAAGAAAAATATTTATCCATAAGTGAAGATTCATTAGGAGATTTATCAAATATAAATGATAATAATTCTATTTTGCTTATATGCGACGATAAAGCTAGTCCCTATGCTGCAATGGCGAAAATTTTAAATGGCTACGATAAATATATTAAATTAGAAAATAATGATACGATTGTATTTGCTGAACCAAGATATGACAGTAACGAAAAACTTTTAGTACGCTTAGAAAATGATTTGGCAGAAAAAGGCTGTGAAATTATAAATATTCCTAAAGAAAAGAATATACTTCATCATGCCTCAAGCGAAGATTTAATGCAAATGATAAAATTAATGCGTCCGAAATATTATATGCCAGTTAAAGGAGAATACCGTTATATGGTTGGTAATGCAGACTTAGCAAGTTCACTTGGAATGCCTAAAGATAATATAATTTTAAAACAAAATGGTGAAGCTATAAACTTTGAAAATGGTGTATTAGTAGACAAACACGAAAAAATAAAAGTTGGCGAAGTTTTAATAGATGGTAAATCTAGTGATGATATAGGAGAATTAGTTATAAAAGATAGAGAAATGCTATCAGAAAATGGTATAGTTTTAATAAGTGCTACTATTTCCAAACAAGACAAAGTTTTATTAGTTGGTCCTGAAGTTACAACAAGAGGATTCATATATGTTAAAGATTCAACTGAAATGATTAAAGAAATCAAAAAAATAAGTTCTAATATAATTGCTCGAAATACTAATCCTCATTATGTAGATTTTAATAAAATAAAATCAGAAATACGGGAAGAATTATCAAAATATCTATATGAAGAAACCGAATGTAAACCAATGATAATTGCCGTTGTTCAAGAAGTTTAAAAAAAGTATAAAATAAAATAAATCATCCATAATAATAAAGGGTGATTTTTAAATGAAAGAAGAACAAAATAGCAGCATCAAATTTTTAAATTTAATTTATCAAAATGCTGAAATGGGTTTAATCGGTATTGAGGTTGCAACTAAAAAAGTAGAAAGTGAAAAAATAGCTAAAATAATTAAAGAACAAAAAAAAGAATATGAAGAGTTTTTAGAAGATGCTAAAAAAATATTAATTAAATATGGAGCTAAAGAAGAAGAAATAAGTAAACTTAAAGAAATTAGTAGCAAAGCTATGGCAGAAGTAATGACAATGAATAAAAATGATAAAGAAATAGCTAAACTAATGATGGAAGGAAATCAAAAAGGAGTATTAGAAATAACTGCAGAATTAAACCAATATGAAGGTAGTGATGATGAAATAATAGATTTAGCCAAAAGATTGTTAGCTACTGAAGAACATAATAGGGAAGAATTTAAACAATATTTATAATTCTTCTCTTTATTTTTGATTGATTTTTATGCTACAATTGTATATAATTATGAATTGTAGGAGGATTTATGAAAAAGATATTCCTGCTAGGAATTATGCTTTTAGGTTTAACAGGCTGCACATCTATTGAAAATAATAATATTGATTCAATATTAAATAGTTCTATTAATAGCGTGGTTAAAACAACCAATACCAATAGATTAGGTTATAGCTATTATTTACCCAAAGGAATAATTGTAAAAAAAGCTAGTGATTTTAATGAGATTTTAAGTGACCAAAAATATATATATTATTTATATGTAGATATAGTAAGTTATAATAGCAAAATATTATTTAATTATAACGTTAATTCTTTAGCATATTACTCTAAATCTTTAAATAATAACACAAAAATTGGCTATATAGAGATAAATAATTATGAAAATGATAAATATTTAATTGAAATTATGTACAATTATGCTAAAATAGAAGTAATAGCATACGAAGAAGATATAAACAAAGTTACAGCATTTGCTATTAGCATTCTTTCTTCTATTACGTATAATAATAATATAATTGAAAATTATTTAGGCGAAGATATTTTTCAATCAAGCGAAGAAAAATATGATATTTTTGAAATTATAGGTAGTGACAACTATTTAGAATTTACAGAAGATGAAGAAGAATTTGAAGAAGTAATTGATCCAGATTATATAAAATAGGAAGGTGAATAATATGGGTTTTGTTAGTAAACTAAAAAACATTTTATTTGAAGAAGAAGAAGTAGAAATTCCTGTTATTGAAAAAAAGGAAAAGCGCAATGAAATAGTAAAAGAATATAAAGAAGCTCCTAAAAAAGAAGAAGTAAAAATAACAAGTTACGATCAATATAATGATTTAGCTTCAACTATTGATGAAGAAAAGAAAATTGAACAAAAGGCGTATAATAATGAAACAGTATCTGAACGTGAACTTTTTAAAAGCGAAAAAACATTTAATTTTCCAGCTTTTGATGAAGAGGAATTTGATAGTTACGTTCCTAAAAAAAGAGCAACTAATGTTTTAGAACATACCGAAAAGCAAGAAAGAAAAAAGGAATATAAAACTGACTATCGTAATAGTTATAAACGTATTGAAAGGCCTGAAGAGCCAAAAGAAGTAAAAAAATTTAAGCCATCGCCAATAATTAGCCCCGTTTATGGAATTTTGGATAAGAATTATACTCCTGATGAAATAACCACAAGGCCTAAAAAAACAACTACCAATTCTTTAGATTTAGATACAGTTAGAAATAAAGCATTTGGTGCTAAAGAAAATAAAATAAATGATATTTTTATAGAAGAAACAAAAGATAATATATTAGAAGAAAGATTAGAAAAATCGCGTACAATTGATGAATTATTAAAAGATAGTAGTGACGAAATAATAGATATTAAAAATGACATTGAAGAAGATGAAATTGAATCATTTTCTCCTATAGATACTTTAGAAAAAACTGATGAAAAATCTAATGAGTTAAATGAAGACAAAAATAGTGTAAATGATGATACTCTAGAAAATGATTTATTTGATTTAATTGATTCAATGTATGAGAATAGAGAGGAGGATAAATAATGGACTTTTGGTTATCTTTTTTGCCAATAATTATTTATATTTTATTAATAATTTTATTAATTATTGGTATAATATTAGGTATCAAGTCAATTATAACAATTAACAAAGTAGAAAAAGTAGTAGACGACGTTAATGAAAAAGTGGAGTCTTTAAACAGTTTATTTCAAATAATTGATTTTACAACTGACAAACTTGTTTCTATTACTGATAAAGTAGTAGATCGCATATCACTTTTAGCATCACGCCTGTTTTTTAGAAAGAAAAATAAAAAGGAGGAAAAAGAAAATGGGTAAAAAACATGGAATTTCAAAATTTTTATTAGGAGCTGGCATAGGTGTTGGCTTAGGCTTACTATTTGCTCCTAAAAGTGGTAAAGAAACTAGAGCTGATTTAAAAAAGAAAATGAATGAATTATTAGAAAAAGTTAAAAATATTGATATCAAAGAAGTAAGAGAAAATATCGAAAAAAAAGTTAATGAAATAAAAACTGACTTAAAAAATTTGGATAAAGAAACAGCTCTAGAAAAAATAACATCAGGAGCAAATAAAATAAAAAAGAAAGCTGATGAATTAGTAGAATATGCAATGGAAAAAGGAACACCTGTAATAAAAAAAGCTAGTCAAGAAGTAAGAGAATCTACGATTAAAACTTTGGAAAGTATAACAGCTAAACTAAAAGCTGAAGAACCACAAAAAACTACCAAAAAAGCCAAATAGGGAGCTATAAAGATAGCTTTTTTATTTTGATTTGGCTTGACTTTTTAACATATTAAAGTTATACTTAGCATATAGAAAAGTAGGGTGGTAAAATGCAAAAAGAATATCAAATTAGTTGGGGAAAAATAATTGGAATTACTATTTTAATAGCCATTATTATCATTATAATTGCTTTAATTTATCCTAAAAATAATAAGAATTTAGCAATAGAAGAGACATACATAAATAATATTTCATTAATGAAACAAACAGGCTTTGAATACTTTTCAGGAAATAATTTGCCCACAAATATTGGCGACAGTAAAAAAATTACTTTAAACGAACTCTTAGCTCGAAATTTAATTGTTGATTTTTTAGATGAAGAAGGAAACAGTTGCAATTTAGAAAATAGCTACATTGAAACAACTAAAATATTAGATAATGAATATGAAATGGGAGTGTATTTAAGTTGTAATAACAAATCAGATTATATTATAACTACAATTGCCAATAATACAGTTTGCATTGATTGTGGAGAAAATAATGAAAGTGTTGTTTATGAACCATCAAAAACAAGTGAAATCAATAAAAGTGAATCAAGCCAATTAGTTCCCACCTATACTAGTAATGAATCATTTTCGACAACTAGTGAGGATAAAATAATAAAAGAAACAGCTAATATAAATATTAATTATATTAATACTTGTTGCTCATCAAATAACATAAATAATTGTAACAATAACTGTTTAAGTAATATTTACTATTCTGTTATATTTGATGCAAATGGTGGCCAAAGTGTAAGAACCCAAACTGTAAAACACGGCTCTTACGCTGAATATAAAAGTACTTATCGCTATGGATATGAATTTTTAGGTTGGTATTTAAATGGGGAAAAATACAATTTTTCGACCCCTGTAACTAGTAAAATAGTTTTAGTAGCCAAATGGCAAAAGATAGAAGAAGAAACAAAAAAAGATATTTACACTGTAACTTATGATAGTAATGGTGGAAGTTATGTTCCAAGTGAAAAAGTACTAGAAGGAAATAAAGCCACTAAACCTAACAATCCAACCAAAGCTAATTATAAATTTTTAGGTTGGTACTTAAAAAATGAACCTTACGATTTTAATACTAAAATATATCAAAATATAACTTTAACAGCAAAATGGGAAAAAGAAGAAGTAAAATATAATGAATATTGTAAGATAGAAAATGAAACCTATTATTCTATTAGTTATGTTTCTGCTAATCAAAATACTTGGGATTACTCATGGCTAGTAAACTTTTATGATTTGAAAAATGTTGATAATTTAAAAGTAACGGATATTGGTCATTTAACCACTAATAATATGTATAATATAGCTTATACTGAATCATTTGATAAGGGAATTAATATGATTGGTGGAAACGATTTATACAATGTTTCTATAGCTAATGGAACAATGTTAAAAAGCTATTCCCTTAAATCATCTAATTTTAATATGAATGTTGATAAACCATATTACAGTAGAGGAAAGTGGTATGCAACCTTATCAGTACATATCAACAATTACAACAATTTAAATCCTTATTATGCTAATAATATAGGTGGCAGCATTTATTTTGTCCCATTCTATTTTACTGTTGAATACACCAACTTAAATAATTGTATAGTAGATAAAGCAAGCAATAGTTATAAATATAATAATTATGAAATAGTAGATACTTATTGGGAATAAAAAATTAAGTTCATAAAAAAGTGTTTTACTTCGTTAAAATCTTTAATTATGAACTTTTTATTATAAAAAGAAAGGAAATGAGATAATGAACGAATTAAAAAGAAAATATGCTAGATTTTTAATTGAAGGATGTCTAAAATTAACAGCTAAAGACAAATTATTTATTATAGGCTATTCTCTTATAGAAGATTTTATAAAATTAGTTATAGAAGAAGCAAAAGATATAGGAATTAAAGAAATTAAAACTTTAATAAATAATCCATTTAATCAAAAAGAGTTATACTTAACTAAAAGTTATGAGGAAATAATTAATAACCCGATAATGGATCGAACAATTTATAATGAAATGGCTAAAAAAGGTTATGCTTTTTTAAGTTTATCTTCATCTTTACCTGATTTTTACAAAGAAGTTAATCCTACATTATTAAGTAAGATTAATAAATATCAAATGGAGTCTATAAGCGAATATAAACAATACCAATTAAAAGGCTTAATTAAATGGAATATATCATGTGTTCCTAACGAATTATGGGCAAAAAATCTAAACTTAAGCATTGATGAACTTTGGAATCTTATATTTGACTGTTGCCTAATAAAAGAAAAAAATCCCACTATAGCTTGGAATAAAAAGATGGATAAACTAAAGAAAAGAGCTAAATATTTAAATGATTTAAAAATAGATTATTTAGAATATCGCAATAGTTTAGGGACAAATTTAAAAATCGGTTTGCCGACTGACTACATATTCCAAAGTGCTGATGAAGGTGTTATTGTAAATATGCCTACTGAAGAAGTTTTTACATCACCAAGTAAATTAAAAGTAGATGGAATTGTTTATTCGTCTAAACCACTAGTTTATAATGGAGTTATCATAGATAAATTTTATTTGAAATTTAATAAGGGACGTATAATAGAGTATGATGCAAAAATTGGAAAAGAACATCTTCAAGGATTAATTGAAACCGATGAAGGCTCTAGTTATTTAGGTGAAGTTGCTTTAGTTGATTATAACAGTCCTATATCATTAACTAATGTGTTATTTAAAAATACATTATATGATGAAAATGCCAGTTGTCATTTAGCTATTGGCCAATCATTTAGTGAGTGTATAAAAGATGGCTTAAATTTAAGTAAAGAAGAATTAATAGCTAAAGGTCTAAATATGTCACATGAACATGTGGATTTTTTCATAGGAACTAGTGATTTAGAAATTAAAGCAGTATTGCAAAATAAAGAAGAAATAGTTATAATGAAAAATGGAAATTTTGTGGAGGTTTAACTATGAATTTATATGATGACTTAAAGTGGAGAGGGCTATTAAAAGATATATCAAGTCCTAAAATAGAAGAATTATTAAACAAAGGTGGGCTAACATTTTATATAGGTACTGACCCAACTGGCGATTCACTTCATATAGGGCACTTTTCTTCCTTTTTAATTGCCACTCGTTTAAAAAAAGCGGGTCACAATCCTCTTTTACTTATTGGAGGTGCTACTGGCCAAATAGGTGATCCTAAACCAACTACTGAAAGAGCAATGATTACTAAAGAAGAAGTAAATCACAATGTTGAGGCCCTAACCAACCAAGTAAAAAAAATCTTTGGCTTTGAAATAGTTAACAACTACGATTGGAGTCAAAATATTAATTTCATTGATTATTTACGTGACTATGGCAAATACTTTAGCATTAATTATATGTTAGATAAAGATATTATAAAACGAAGACTTGAAGCTGGCATAACATACACTGAATTTTCTTACATGATAATGCAGTCATTAGACTTTTTATGGTTATACGAAAATAAAAAATGTATTATGCAAGTAGCAGGTCAAGACCAATGGGGTAATATTACTGCCGGTATCGATTTAATACGTAAAAAAACAGGTAAAGAAGCATATGGATTTACTATGCCCCTTATAACTAAAAAAGATGGTACTAAATTTGGTAAAACCGAAGGCAATGCTATATGGCTTGATATAAATAAAACAAGTAGCTATGAAATGTACCAATTCTTTATCAATACGGAAGATGAAATGGTAATAGACTATCTTAAAAAATTAACATTTTTATCTAAAGAAGAAATTGAAGAAATTGCTAAAATTCATACAGAAAAACCAGAGCTTAGAATGGCTCAAAAACGTTTAGCTGAAGAAGTAATTACTTTCTTGCATGGTCATGAAGAATACGAAAAAGCATTAAAGATAAGTGAATCATTATTTAGTGAAGAGGTAACTAAACTTTCTAGTGATGAAATCATCACTTCGCTAAAGGGAGTTCCTAAAATAGATATCATTTTAAAAGATAACATAGTAGATGCTTTAGTAAATAGTAAAATTGTATCAAGCAAAAGGGAAGCTCGTGAATTTATAAATGCAAATGCTATAAGTATTAATAATAAAAAGATTAATGATTTAAATTATATTTTAGATGATAAAGATACTATTGAAGGCAAAGTATTAATTATTAAAAAAGGTAAAAAGAACTATTATTTAGGAATGGTAAAAAATTAGAAATTGGGCTAAAAACCAATTCCTTTTTTTTATATTACATATAATAAGTTAGAAAGCGTGGGTTTTTATGAATAATAATGTATATAGACCTAGACCGCCATATCCTAATGGTAATCAAGATCGTTTTATTTTTCCATTCTTAACTGGAGCTTTAATAGGAGGAGCAGCAGTAGGTATAACTAGACCTAGGCCAATAATAAATGCCGCCCCACCTATACCACCTTATGGTCCAAGACCGCCTTATCCAGCTCCATATTCTTATTATTCTTATGGTGGATTTGTTCCAGGTCCATACGGTTATTAAAGTATACTTCGGTATGCTTTTTATGTTGAAATAATTAATAAATTATGTTTAAATATAGTAGAGGTAATTATGAAAAAAGTATTAATAGTGTTAATAGTCTTAATATCATTTGGTGTTATTGCTTTTGGTATATATTTTGCATCAACTTATGAGTTTGAGAATAAACAAAACCATGAAAAAGAAAATATAGAATTAAATAATAACGAAATTAATTTAATTAAAAATGACGATATTAAGTTAGAAAGTATTTTAGAGACTGAGAGTGGAATTGTTGAAACTTATAAAATAACAATAAATGGTTTAGAAAAAGAATTAAGTTTAACATTTACAAAAGAAATCGATGAAGAAAATAAAGTTTGGAGTATTAAAGCTAATTATAAAGATAATTTAGTATACTATTATATGGAAAGCTTTATAGATGAAGAAAACATAGAAACGTATAACAAAAATATGATAAAAAATAGCTTTAATGAAAGTAATTTTAAATTTATTAAAGGAAAAGATGATAAAAATTACTTGATTATCATAAGTAATATTGGAAACAATTTGGCAGGTAGAGAAGAAAAAATGTATATTTTAAATCAAGATTTAGAATTTGTTAATAACGATTTACTTGATTATGCTGGTAATAGTAATACTTATGGAATGAGTATAATGTCAACATATACATCATATAAATTGGGTGAAGTCACGTATCCATGGTATACAGATGTATTTAAAATATGTAATAATATGAGTGATTGCTATATCAATGTTAAATTAGAAAATAATAAGATTTACTATTTAGTTCCGGATAAAAATTATGAAAATTTAGAAGAAAGAGTTTATACGTTAAACAATAATAAATTATCATATGAAATTATAAATACCTATAAGATTTATGATATATATGGTCAAGTTGAGTAATTGTAAAATACATTTGCCTTAAAAGATGAATTCTATACACATCTTTTTTTTTGTGTTAAAATATTAAAAGAGGCGATTTAAATGTTAGAAGAAATAGTTAAATATTTAATTAATAATCAAATTAGTATAGCTACAATGGAATCATGTACTGGAGGGTTACTTGCTAGTTTGATTACCGACATACCTGATGCAAGTACCATATTAAAGTTTAGCGCAGTAACTTATAGTACTGAGTACAAAATTAAAATGGGTGTAAGTAAAGACATTATTGATAAATACACAGTATATAGTAAAGAAACAGCAATCGAAATGGCTAAAAATATAGCTAAATTTGCTAATAGTGATTTAGGAGTAGGGATAACTGGTAGATTAGTTAGTAATTTAGCTGAAGATAAAGGCGTAGATTTATGTCTTTATGATAGCCGGTTTAATAAAATATACACAACATTTATAAAAATAGCCAAAAATAATAGACAAGAAAATAAATTAGAAGTTATCAATGGTTTTATACAATTATTTAATTCGACAATAAAATAATAAATTTTATGCTATTCTTATAGTGGTGAGAATATGAAAGTAAAAATTTTTGATGAATCACATGAAAAAGATTTAGAAAATCAAGTAAATGCTTTTTTAAGTTCATTAGAAGGCGATATTATTGATATTAAATTTAGTACGGCTATTTCAGTATTTGGAGAAGAACAAATATACTGTTTTACCGCTATGATAATTTATACAAGTTAGGAAGTGATTAAATGAAAAAGAATTCATTTATAGAAGGCACAATTATAGCCACAGTTTGCATTGTTATTGTAAAAATCATAGGAATGCTTTATGTTATACCTTTTTATGCTATTATAACTCCGATTGGGGCCGAGTTATATGCTTATGCTTATAACATATATGGATTGTTTCTAGAAATAGCTACCGCCGGCATACCTAGCGCAGTTAGTAAGCTTATAAATGAGTTTAATACTTTAAATAAGCAAGAAGCCAAAATAAGAACTTTTAAAATAGGCAAAAGATTGTTAAGTGTTATTGCTTTATTAGCGTTTTTAATTTTATTTTTATTTGCTCCTCAAATATCATCTTTAATAATAGGAGATATAACAGGTGAAAATACCGTCGAAGATATAACATTTGTAATTCGTACCGTATCTTTTGCTCTTTTAGTATTTCCTTTTTTAAGTGTATCAAGAGGTTTCTTTCAAGGACACAATATCATATCCGTCTCAAGCATTTCCCAAGTTATTGAACAAGTAGCTAGAGTATTAATTATAATATTTGGCAGTTATATTGCTATAAAGTGGTTAAAACTAGATTTGACTATAGGAGTTGGAGTAGCAGTTTTTGGGGCATTTATTGGGGGATTATGTGCTTTACTATATGTCCATAGTAAACTAAAAAAGAACGCTAAAAAGTTATCTTTAACTGAAAATTTTGAAACTAAAGACGACATAACAAACAAAGAGATAGTAAAAAAAATCATAAGATATGCTATTCCTATCATTATTATTAGTATTGCTTTTACATTATATAATAATGTTGATATGATACTAGTTTTAAGAACAATGGATTTCTTAGGTTTAAATGCTCAAGATGCCGGTTTTATTGCTACTGGAATATCTACTTGGGCTCCCAAAATAAGTATTGTAGTAACTTCTATTTCTCTTGGCTTATCAGCTAGTTTAATTCCTAATATGGTCGAATCTTTTACTTTAAAAAAATACGAAGATTTAAATCATAAATTTAATAAATCAATGCAAATAATTTTATTTATAAGTTTACCAATGTGTATTGGTATAAGTCTACTTGCTAATGCAATATGGACAATCTTTTATGGTGCTAATGAATTAGGCACTAGTATTTTAGCTATAGCTATATTTGCTCCATTATTTTCTAATCTATATTCAGTTTGTAATAATACTTTACAAAGTATGAGTAAATTTAAATGGGTTTATATAAGTTCCATTACAGGCATAATTTTAAACGCTCTTTTAGATGTTCCATTTATGCTTTTATTTGATTTTTTTCATCTTCCAGCTTATTTTGGTGCAACTATAGCCACTATTACAGGTTTTAGTGTAACTGTTTTAATAACGACACTTTATTTAAAAAGAGAATTTAACTTTAATTATCAAAATACTAAAAAGACTTTTTATAAAATACTAGTTCCTCTAATTACGATGGTAGCCGTTGTTCTTTTAATGAAAATATTTATTCCCCTAGATTATAACAGCCGTACCTCATGTGTTGTATATGTATTTGTTATAGCCACTGTTGGCGCCGCATCTTATTTTATTGTTTCACATAAAATGGGCTTAATAGATGAAATACTTGGAAAAAATTATTTAGAAAAAATAAAAAGAAAAATATTTAAAAATAAAAAAGAGGTCTAATTAGACCATATACATATTTGTAGTTGTATCAATTTCTTCAGTAGGATACAAATTAGTAGTTTCTAGTTTATTTACTCTAGCATCAAGACGATTAATTTGTCTTTCTAATTTTGATAAACGCGATTCAATATCAGATATATCCATACTATAATTTGTTCCCATATTTGCATTTAGATTATTAGGTGTGTTATAATTTATTGGTTGTACAGGACCAGCATAAAAACTAGAAAGGGCTTGAGTTGTAAAAGGGGTATTAGCAACATTCATATTAGGTGTTGGAATACTTGTTTGATTAAAATAACTTGCTTCATTAAAAAAAGCATTACGATCTTTTTTCATAACCACGTTCCTTTCACTTTATTATATGTATAAGTTAGAAAGTAGTGATAATATGCGACTTAGAAATTTAAAAGATAAAGACCTTTTATTAAATAATTGCGATTACCTAATTAGTAAACCACATAATTATAAATCAAACTGGAATGAGTTATTTGGCAATTCTAATCCCATTCACTTGGAAATTGGTATGGGGAAAGGGGACTTTATATATAAAATGGCTCTCCAAAATCCTAACATCAATTTTATAGGCATTGAAAAATATAGCAATGTTTTAGCTCGGGCAATAAAAAAATATAATGAGTCCTTACCTAATTTAAAAATTATAAATATGGACGCTTTAAACTTAGATAATGTTTTCTCTAAAGAAATAGATGTTATATATCTCAACTTTTCTGATCCATGGCCCAAAAAAAGGACCGCGAATAGAAGGCTAACTAGCTCCATATTTTTAAAAATTTATGATGAAATATTTAAACAAGACAAATTAATAATTATGAAAACAGACAATCTAGGCTTATTTTCCAGTTCCATTGTTAGCTTAAGCAATTATGACTATAAGTTTTTAGAAGTAAATATGGATTTGCACCATAGTGATATTCCCAATGTTTGTACAGAATATGAAAAAAAATTTAGTGAAATGGGAATAAAAATAAATTATTTAAAGGCAATTAAAAAGGGTAATAATTAACAATTACTCTTTATTTATTAATACCGCATGAATTACTAATCTTTTAGTACCATTATTACTACAAGTTGATAAGGTTATAATTTTATCATTAGCTGTAATAGGTACATTAAAATTATAAATGCTTCTTTTAGTAATCATATCTATAAATTCTAAAAAGTCATTATCAGAATCAAAAAATACTTTTAAATAATCACTAGTTTTAGGAACTCGGTAAATAGAAAATATTTTAAATTCCATTTTTTCATACAAAGTATTATAGGTTATTATTTGATTATCAGGATTAGTATACCAACTTGCATTAGCTGTTTTATAAAGTGTACCAAACATAACACCACTATAATACATATTATGACCATATATAATATTATTTTTATCCAAATTCATTGCATCATTACGATAATCAAGATAAATCCAACCATTAGCATTCTTCTCGTTATTAATATTATGATCTAAATAATAATCATTATCATCAGCTTGAACAACTGGATAATTAACATTTGTATTATTAACAACTAATTCTCCAACAACATCTTCATTTACAGTTAAAAGACTTGCTAAGTCAGTATTAGTAATAAGTTTTATATCTTCAATAGGCACTTCTTCATTTTCAGCTTTATATATGTTTTCTTCATTTTTTTGTTCAATTATTTGTGTCGGATCCGTAAGTTCAATAACTTCTGCCAAGTCTTTTTTTATGGCATCTACTTGTTTTGAAGCCACAAAATTAGAAACCCCAATATAAGAAACAATTAAAATAACTAAACTTGAAGTAATTAAACCACATATTTTTAAAGTATTAGTAATAGCTTGCTTAAAAATATTTTTATCCAAATATTCTTTAGAGTATTCCAAAGCTAAACATATTTTATATTTTTTCTTATAAGTTTTGTTTTTATTTTTTAAATATTGCGCATCTTTTTCATCACTTATATTTTCATGAATCACAATTTTTAAATTACGTTTATTAAATTTTATTAACATTTCAATTAAGTTTTCTAGCTCACTATTAATCAATTTATTTATATGAATAGTTTTTAAATATTTATTTATTTTAAGGAAATCTCCAAAATCCTTTAAATCTTCTAAAGAAAGGGGAAAAGTAATTCTAATATTAGTTTTATAATATATATTTGAATATTTAAACAAATTGTTTTTCTCCATAAAATTACTTAAATACAAAATTTCACATCGAGAGTAGCACGTTATATTATGTTTATCTAACAATTCCAACATAAAAGCCTGTAAATTATAGCAAGTAATAGTTCTTAAGTTTTCTAAATTTATTAAAGCCTCACAAACTTCATAAGTTAAAGCTTCGTCCTCTTTTATTTCAATATCGCTAATATTAGTCTTTTTAAGTAAATTTATAATTAACAAAGCCAAATCCATTTTACTTATCACAGCTTTTTTTATATCATATTGAATAGTTAATTCTTTAATAAAAGATGAAATAATTTTTAAGTTTTCCTTTATATAAATATCACTAAACATAAGCTCATTATTGCTTATTATATTTGTATTAATTAAATCATTAGATATATTACTATTATTAGTTTTATAAGAAAAAACAATCGTATTGTTAATTATACTAATTAATATTTTTTTCACCCTATTCACCATAAATATAATAACATATCTTTACAATTTTTTAAATAAAATTGAAAAAGATATTTATTTTTTACATTTTTATGATATAATTATGACATAATAATAATAAAGGAAGAGGTTATATGAGAAAGAATATTATTTTACTCGGATTATTAGCTATGATGATATTAGCGACGCCTGTTAATACTTATGCAGCCGTATCGTTTGCCGATGATAACAAAGATGGAACATACGAGAGTGTTGAAGATATTTCTGCAGGCCAATATGGAACAATTGCTAAAGGAGATTATACTTGGCGTTATTCTAATACTGAAAAAAAGGAAAAGACATGGACTATTTCTTTTGATACAACAAAGCCATTTATTTACATAGCATTAGTACCATCTTATCTTTCAATTGACAGTGTTAAAGTAAGTGGCACAGGTTTTGCCCTAGCTAGTCAAAAAGCAATTGAAGGTGGATCAACTGGCTTATTAATTGAAAATACTAACAAAAGTAGTGCTGAGCTTACCATAACTGTTATAACAACTGATACAAGTGATGAGGGATGTATTTTAAATGTTAGTCCTCTTAATCTAAATTGTAGTGTTAGCATATCAGGCTTTTACTTTGACAACGATGGAAATGCTATTAGTGAAACCGAATACAATGAAGTATGTGGCAATACCACTCCTGGTAATCCCGACCAAAATCCTAACGATGTACCTAATGATGTCCCAAACAGTGAAACAGGAAGTGTAATTCCCTATGTAGCTATTGGCGGTGGATTATTAGGCATGGCAGTACTGTTTATGATTAGTAGAAAATCTAATAAAGTATTTAAAATATAAAAACATTAATGAAAATTAGTGTTTTTTTATTTTGGGACTTTGAAACAATCCCATTTTATGTTATAGTTAATAACAAGAGGTGAAAAATTATGCGTGAATTTTCAGAGCAAGAATTAGTAAGAAGGGAAAAGATATCAAAAATAAAAGAATTAGGAATAGATCCATTTGGTCAAAGATATCAAGTAACAGATTTCTCGCTCGATTTAAAAAACAAATATGGAAATTTCAGTCATGATGAATTAGAAGAAAAAAATATAATCGTTCAAGTAGCAGGAAGAATAATGTTTATAAGAAAAATGGGAAAAGCAAGTTTCTTTACCATTAAAGATAAATTAGGAAATATTCAAATATATATTTCTATAAATGATGTAGCCGAAGAATCTTACTCATTATTTAAAAGTGCAGACATTGGTGACATAGTTGGGATAAAAGGTAAATTAATGCTTACCAAAACTGGTGAGATTACTATAAAATGTTTAGAATATACTCATTTAGTTAAAGCACTAAAACCACTTCCTGAAAAATATCATGGATTAAGTGATGTTGAAGAAAGATTTAGAAGAAGATACGTCGATTTAATCATGAATGACGATGCAAGAAAAGTAGCATTTGCCAGACCTAAAATTATTCGTACTATCCAACATTATTTAGATGATTTAGGCTATGTTGAAGTTGAAACACCAATTTTAGGCACAATCTTAGGTGGAGCTGCGGCAAGACCATTTATAACTCATCATAATGCCCAAAATATTGACATGTATTTAAGAATAGCCACTGAATTAAATCTTAAAAGATTATTAGTTGGTGGAATGGATGCTGTATATGAAATTGGCAGAATATTTAGAAATGAAGGAATGGATAAAAAGCATAATCCAGAATTTACAACAATCGAAGTTTATAAAGCCTTTTCCGATTTAGAAGGCATGATGGATTTAACTGAAGGAATAATAAATGCGTGTGCTTTGGCTGTAAATGGAACTTATGAAGTAGATTTCCTAGGTCATCATATAAGTTTAGCTCCAGGATTTAAAAGAGCACACATGGTTGATTTAATTAAAGAAAAAACTGGAATAGACTTCTTTACTGTAAATTCTTTAGAAGAAGCAAAAAGACTTGCTATTGAAAACGGTGTAGAATTAGAAGAACATTTTGAATATGGCCATATAGTAAATGCCTTTTTTGAAAAATTTGTTGAAGATACAATCGTTGAACCAACATTTGTATTTGGTCATCCAATAGAAATTAGTCCATTAGCTAAAAAGGATCCTAATGACCCACGGTTTACTCAAAGATTTGAATTATTTATAATTGGTAGTGAATATGCTAATGCCTTTACTGAGTTAAATGATCCTATCGATCAATATGAAAGATTTGAAAATCAACTAAAGGAAAGAGAACTCGGTAATGAAGAAGCAAATGATATGGATATGGATTTTGTTGAAGCATTAGAATATGGTATGCCACCAGCAGGTGGTATGGGAATGGGTATTGATAGATTAGTAATGCTATTAACAGGAAGCGAAACCATTCGTGAAGTTATTTTATTCCCACTTATGAAACCAAGAGATTAAAAAGAATTAAAGGAATACGAATAAATATTCCTTTTTTCACTAAAATTTCACATAAAAAAAGAAACTTAATCTTTTTTTTTAAATTAAATTGTATTATAATCAATGTTAGGAGGGAATTTATGAAGAAAAAAGAAAAAAAATATGGATTATTAAAAGGAATTTTTATTTTAGTAGTTGTAGCATTTGTCTTAACCTGGATAATTCCAGCTGGAGGCTTTAGCTCTACTGGATATACAAAGACTGGCATGATGAGACTAGGACTATATGACATAGCATATACCATTTATTACGCTTTATCATTTTCTGTAGACAAAATAGTTGTTCTTCTATCTATAGCGGCTTTTTATGGTGTTCTAACTAAAACAGCAGCTTATGATAGGGTTGTGACCTGTATTGCTAAAAAGCTTAATAAAAAAGTAGCAATAATATTATTCTCAATTATTTTAGCCGGTTTAACCAGTGTAATTACCCAAACTTTTGCTATTCTAATTTTTGTTCCATTTATTGTATCTATTTTAAATAGAATGAAACTTGATAAAATGGTTATTTTAGCCACAACATTTGGTTCTATTTTAGTAGGTATAATGGGTGCAACATATGGAACTGATGGAGTATCAATGTTTAATTATTACTTAGGTTATACTCAAAGTATACCAAATGAAATGCCAGCATTATTAATAAGAGGCGGAATTTTGTTAATTGGCTTAGTTTTATTTGACTTCTTTGTCTTATCAATACTTAATAAAAAGGATAAAAAATTAGAAAGTTCTGATATATTTGAAGTAGAAGTAGCCGAGGATAAAGCTCAAAAAACAAAAAATGTAATACCGTTGATAATTATTAGCATAATTCTTCTAGCTTTAATAATTTTAGGCTTTATAAATTGGAATGCGAATTTTGGCCTAGAATTTGGTAATAATTTTCATGAAATGTTAACGGAAGATATTAAAATTGGCTCAAGCTCATCTAATAACGAATTTTACATTTTTAAGGATTTGCTTGGTACTGGCTTTACAGCATTAGGGGAATGGAATAATATTACTATTAGTGCAATCTTAATTGTGTTCACAATTATTTTAGCATTATGTTACCGTTTTAAAGTAGATGAATTTATCAACGCTTTAAAAAGCGGAATGAAAAAAGCAATCAAGCCATCGCTATGTATTATTGGAGCATATATGCTTATGATTGTTGTATATCAATCGACTTATTTGGCTACTGTAGTTAGTAAAATTCTAACTTTAACGGACAGCTTTAATATAGCAACTATGACTCTATCATCATTAATTTTAAATATTTTTCATACTGATTTAGGATTTACTGGATGGGTAATAGGATCATATTTACCGGTTGAATACGTTGATTATACCAATTCTTTTTATACAATGTTTACATCATTGTATGGATTTGACCAATTCTTTATACCTACAAGTATGATTTTAGGGATAGGACTTATTTCTTTAAAAGTAAATTATAAAGATTGGCTAAAATTTATTTGGCGTTTTTTACTAGGCATGTTCATATGTTTACTAATCATATTTATTTTAATGACTGTAATTTAAATTTAACTTACAAAAGAGGCAATTTTATTGCCTTTTTTATTTTGAATGATTAATTTATTAAGGTTGAAAAAAAGTTTAATTCATGTTATAATTCAAATTATGAGGTTGGTGTATACTATGAAAAAAATTAATAAGCTAATTTTCACCATAATTTTAGCATTAATATCTATTGATGTATATGCAGCATGTGATACAAAAGAATTAAATGAATTAAGGAGTGCGGCGGCAAACATTAAAACAAGTTATGAAGTTATGGAAGGTAAATTTGATCCATCAGAATATAGTCCACCTGACGGAATTACAGATGAAGAGTTAGAAGAATATGAAGGAGTTTATACATTTTTTAGAATATATATAACAAATTTAACCCCTGATTTATACATAACAGTTTATAATGATTTAACTGATCAAACAACCACTTACAATTATAGTGATAGCACTGATGGTACAATTACATTTGATTGGGATGATATAAGAGGCCTTGTAAACTATCAAATTACCGTTTATAGTTCTAATCAAACTAATTGTGCAGACACTAAATTACATACTTTATATTTAACAACTCCAAGGTACAATGAATATAGCAGTTATGAAATATGTGATGGAGCTGAAGATTATTACTTATGTTATGAATATCTAACGGTACCTGAAGATGTTAGTTATTCAGAATTTGTTCAAAATGTTGAAGAATATAAAATAAATCATAACACTGAAAAAGAAGAAGAAGAATCACCACAAGAGTCCAATGATTTTATTAGCTTTTTAAGCCAACATAAAGTGCCTATATTAGTAATATCTATAACTATATTGGCAATAGGGGGATTGACAACTGTGATAATAATAAAGAAACGAAGGAGAATTATATGAAAAAAAATTTAAATTATATAAGTTTATTTATTATTGCACTTTTAATAATTTTTGGTTTAAAAGAAAATGTTTACGCATCAACTAAAACTGGAGGCGTGCACGGTCAAGTAACGACATCAAACTGCCTTAATTGCGGAGGAACTACAAGTAGCAAAACAACCAAAAAATATTCATTTTCTGACTTTGGAATGACTGTATATACGCCAAATACATATTGGTACAATAACGGAACTTTTTATGCCCATACGGAAAATGGTACAGGTTTATATATGTATTGTTTAGATGCAACCCTAAATGGTTATTATAAATTATATGCTAAAAGATTTTTATTTGACGAAGTAACGCCTTATATTTATGCTCAGGATTTAGCAACAATGCATATTCTAACAACAAACGCTGCTTATATGACCAAAAGCACAGCGTTGCGTGCTATCATGACTATATTTGGCTCAAACCGTTCTGGCAGTTATACTAGCAATGGAGCAGAGGCTTTAGAAAAATCTTATTTTGGTTTAGCTTATAAATGGATAACATCAGATGCTTCTATCAAAAAATCTTATGAAACTATTTATAATGAATTTAGCGCTGGTGCTATTAAGTCCCTAAATGAATTAAAAGTATATCAAGGATATTATATTGAAGATACAAATAATTATACAAATACTGCTAAGAAAATTTTTAGTGAAGCTTTAGCTGAAGCGGCAGCATATGTAAAAAGTATAACCGAAAGTGATGAAAATAAACCAACAGTTACCCAAGTATCATCAGTAAGTGGTGTACCAAAAGTGGAATCTAGTGGCGGAAAACAATCTATTACTATCCAAAATATAAAAACCATAAAATTAAATAACTTTAGTAATAACGATGAATCTTGGTTTAGTTTCGACAAATTAGCTTATAAAAATTTATTAGAAAATCTAGGAGTAAATTCCCAACCGGTTATAAGTTCTATAATTATTGATGGTAAAGCTATATGTGATAGGAGCAATTGTAATAGTTTATTAGGCGTAAATTTGTTTACTAAATCTTCTACTATAAATACTATAGAGATAGCTATAGATTTTACTGGTTACCAAAGTAGTAATAATAGTAATGAAAATGTTTTAAAATGTGGAAGCCAACCAATGGAATATTATTTAACTTATTCATATTATGATGAAAAATTTGGAAACAGTTTTATTAATGAATACAAAGATTATTTAGGCATAGTATGGTATTCTGGAAAAACAAATGTTGATACAGGAGCTAGTACACAAAGATTTATTACTATTGAAAATTTAACAGGTGGCTCAGGCGGTTCAAATGAAGGTGAAAAAAAATATGAAAGCGGCAAAATAGAAGACAGTGTAACCTTAATAGGACCATGTAGCTGTTATGATTTATATGATGAATGTATGGCAGAAATAAATAAAACTGGCGATATGTATGGTGCAGCATGTCAAGAACTTTATGAATCAGGATGCTGTGTTGAAATTGGCGAAAAATGTGAAGCTGGCAATGAGATAGCTTGTCAACAATATGATGAATTTTGTACAGCCCCAAAAGAATGTGATGAACTTGATGAATTATGTCAAGCAGGCGATAAAGATGCGTGTGACAAATATGCTAAGTATTGTACTAAATTAAAAGATTGCGAAGATTTAAATAAAGAATGTGAACAAGGCAACGAAGAAGCATGTCAAGAATACGACGAATATTGTACTGAGGAAGGCAAAAGTCCATATCAATGTTTAACAACTGTAGAAAATTTTGACTGTTGTGATGCAGATAATAATTTAATAATATCTACTTTAGATAATCATGAAGTCAAAATTTCTGGCCCTGAGGATGTATATACATGTTTTGTAAGCCAAATTGACAAGCAGGTTTCTTTAAATGGTGACAAGGGAACAGAGAGGATAACGGGAACTGCGGATGACGAAAATAATTCTTATACATTAATTGACGATAATAAATATTGTTTAGTGTCATGCAAAGAAGATTACATAATGACTATGCCAACTGCTAAATTAGTTAATGCAGGAAGATACTTTACATTTAGTGCTGCGGTTGACGGAACTAAAACATGTTATACAAATACCATTAATAGAGAATTATACAACAAAGATATTATAGATGCTCAAAAGAATTTAGCAGATACTTATAATACTTACCGAAAATGGTATGAGTTATATCATAATGGTAATATTACACCGGTAAGCAGTAGTTATCCATCATCTTGTACTTGTGATAGCCATGGCTGTGGGCCAAGTTGTTCAAGTTCTTCTTACTATCCTAATTGGAAAGCGACTGCCACAGTGAATGATTGGCAAACAGTTATTTCTGAGAATGAGGCTAATGGTCAGATTTCTATTAATGTATGGGCTAATGGTGTTTCTGCTAGTTATGTATATGAAGAAACAATTGGCGCTCAAACCTATTCTTGCCCTGGAGGATCTTGGACAACAACTTCATGTAGTGGAACTGGCACAAATCGTACATGTAGCACTAGTCATCATTCATGTTCTGGTGGGTCAAGTACTTATTATACGGGTACGAGAGTGGTTCATACAGAAGCTGATTTTAGAAATTATTTGAAAGGACAAATGGATAATGCTGAAAAAGCATTAAAGGATGCTCAAGATAAATACAAAAATATTATAAGTCAATATAATGGTTGTTCCGATTGGGATATGAATATTGAATATGAGCCTGAAATTTATTATGATTATGAAGAAGATTATATTGCTGATAAATATAATAATTATGGTGACATGGATTTAATTATGTCTGGCACAAGTAAGGATAATTGGTATTGTAATTCAAATGTTTCAAGCAGTGGTTATGAAAATAAAGCAAATCTAATTGGTACAAATTACGATAAATGTACTAATAGTACATCTGATAATACAATATATACGCAAATGAATTACATGTATTGTACGACCAGTGGATGTTCATTAAAACATGAAAATATTTCTAATGCCCGTTACAAAAAAATGACATCTACTATTTCAGCGAAATATGTACCATCAACTTTATTCTATAATGTTTACCCAAGTGGTGAAATATTAGATAAAGATGAAGGAGAAAATAATGAAAATGCTGTAGCACTTGAAAATGAATTACCAGTTAGTTTAAATACAAAAAGAGGTATTTATAAATATACAGTTAATATGAAAAATCTCGGGGAATTTTATAACCAAGATGGCAAATTAGGAAGATTAATTGGTGGTAATACAGCAGTTATAAATAAAAAAGATTATGCTGATTATGTTAATGACAATGGATATGTTGAATACGCTTGTTCATATTTAGTAAATATGGGTATAACTGAAGAGGATACGATTGTTTGTGATTTTGATACAACTTGTAAAGATGGAAATTGTATAGCAGATTGTATAGGGCCTAATTGCGATAAAGACTGCGATGGTGATGACTGTATAGCAGATTGTATAGGTGCTGGATGTATATATGATAGTAATGCTGGAACATCCTTATTAGAAAAAGTTGTATCGCTAAATAATTTATTCCCAAATGGAACTAATTCTTATAACTGGAATAGAGATGCAAATACTAAAGCTTCAACAACGATAGAAGAAATTGAAGAAGCTGGTGAAAGTGTATTTGACAGTGAGCCAATATTAAGCGTAACTATTACACCTAGTGTAGCTAAAGCAATAAAAGAATATAATGATGACGCCGAAAGTGATGGCGGATATTCAAATAACACTCTTTCGTGTTATGCTCTAGGTGGTTATGAAGAAATAGCTTGTTATAGTAATTTTATTTCGAACTTAATTGGAGGCAAGGTTACATATGAAGGTACAAACTATATAAATAATTCTAGCATAGTAAATAACCGAAGCTTAATTATGGGTAATAATTATAGGACTGTAACTGATGAAAATACAAAATACTTTACGACATGGAGTACTGACATATCAGAAGATAAAATGATTGGGCCTTCATGGAAGTAGGAAAGGGGAGTTTATAATGCAAAGTTCATATTGGGGTTATTGGTTAGTTGTTATGGGTGTTGCAATTGTCGGTCTTATGATTTCTGTGCAAGGCATAACGACTAACACAACTCAAGATAGTTATGCGATAAGAGAAATAACTGATGCTTCAATGTTAGAAGCAGTTGATTATGGCTATTATCGCGATTATAATGAAATCAAAATAAATAAAGAAAAATTTATGGAAGTTTTTCTAAGAATGACAGCAGAGGTAATGGGAGCTAATGATACATATGAAGTGAATTTTTATGCTATATATGAAGCTCCCCCTAAAGTTAGTGTAGAAGTAAAATCAAATAGTGGTACTAATTTTATTTCTAGTGGCGAATATGATACTACATCAAGAATTAGTGCTATTATACAAATTCATGCTGAAGAAATAGGAAACAATTAGGGAGGATAAAATGGGAAACATAGTAACAACAATTAAAAGATTTTTATCAAATAAAAATACGATTACTATACTAGGAGTGTTACTAGGAGTTGTAGTTTTATATATAGGATACAATTATAGAGTTGATCAAGCCATTGATACTATAGCTATACCCTATGCCAAAAAAGCAATAACGGCAACTTCTGAGATAACGCAAGAAATGATTGGAACAACTGAAGTTTTAAGAGCTTTTGTTAATTCCAAAAGTAATTTAATTACACAAACCAATCAGCTAATTAATAATACCGATCCAAGATGTGTAACATATGGAACTAGTGTTCCAGAAGGTGCTTTCTTTTACAGTGAACAAGTCGTTTCTTGTAGCTCTGCTCCAAATGATCCACTTCAAAACATGCCTGATGGTTATGCGGCGTTTTCAATGTCAGTTGATATTCATAAAACATATGGTAATTCTATGTACCCTGGCGATTATATAGATTTATATGTTAAAATGACTTATGATGGAAAAATTATATTTGGAAAACTAATTGAGAGTATTGAGATTCTTGATGTTCGTGATAACCAAGGAACAAGTGTGTTTTTAACTAGTGAAGCAAAAACACCAGCTGAATTATTATTTGCTGTTCCTGAAGATTTATTTTGGCTTTTAAACGTATCATCTTATATAAGTGGTCTAGAATTAATTCCTGTACCTAGAAATTCCACTTATACAAGTAATCCTGGGGAAACAGCAGTATCAAGTGAATATTTAAGAGAATTAATTAGAACATTTACCCAAGATATTCCAGATTATAATCCAACTGGTGGGAACATAAACACTAATAGTAGTATTACAACTGAATAAGTAATTAATAAAGAATAAGAAAAGGAGGTGCTAAAATGAATGATGCTGTATTCTCGCAAATTGACTTTGGACCATTAAAGGAATTTATTGACATTGATGATATTACGGATATTTCATATACTAATGGTGGCCAGTTATGGCTAAAAAGTTTATCAAAAGGTGTATACCGTGTAGAACGACCTGAAATAAACAATGCTTTAATTGAAAAATTAGCTTTCCAATGTTCAAATGTTATGGGAAAAACGTTCAATATGGCACATCCTTTTTTAGATGCCGAGTCAACTGAGTTACGTCTTAACTTTGTTCATGATTCAATAGCTACCAATGGAGTTGCCCTAGTTATTCGTAAAACACCTGCCAAAATCCGACTTAATAGAGATAAGCTTTTAAAGGAAGAATATGTTAGTGCGGATTTACTAGATTTTCTACTTAAATGTGTTCAAGGACATGCCAATATAATCGTCAGTGGTGAAACAGGTAGTGGTAAAACAGAACTAGTAAAATATTTAGCCAGTACTACTAAAGAAAACGAAAAAATCATAACTATTGAAGATACTCTAGAATTACACTTAGATAGAATATTTCCTCACCGAGATATAGTTGCAATGAAAACCAATAATATAGCCAGTTATTCGGACGTATTAGTTACTTGTATGCGGCAAAATCCTATATGGATTTTATTATCCGAAGTTCGTAGCGCTGAAGCAGTAATGGCTGTTAGAAATTCAATTTCTTCAGGGCACCACATTATATCAACAATTCACTCTGATAAAGCTGCCCTAATACCCATGCGTATGTACAGCTTAATAGAATCTAATATTGATGTTGAACAGTTTATTACCACAATTCATAGATATGTTCAAATAGGAATTTATGTAAAAGGATATATGAGTGCAAAATTGGGGCGTTTTCAAAGAGAAATTATGGAAATTTGCGAATTTTATGTTAATGACGAAAATAAACCCATGGTAAATACTATATATCAAAAAACATTGGATGGTAAATTTACCATTAATAATCCTACAAAATATTTGCGAAGTTATTTATCAATTCAAGGCGTTATTTTAGAGGAAGATTTATTTCACTTAAATGATAAAAAGACAGAAACTATTGAAACATTATAAAAAGGAGGGACTAAAATGGAATTTATTATTATATTTTTAATAGCCATTTTTATTATCATATATAGAAAAAATGATGGTTCAGAAACTTTTTATAATTTTTTAAAATCTCAGTTTGGTACAATATATAATAAATATGCTCCTTATAGTTATAAAACCATAAGTGCAAAAATGAAAGACTTAAAACAAGAATATACCACTAAAGATTATGCCTTACAAATATTAATTATAGGTGGTATAGCGGCGGCCATAGCATATTTATATTTTTACAGTTTAATAGTACTAATTATTTATACAAGTATAGCTATAGCTTTTATTCCCTATCTTGCATATTTACGAAGTAAAAGATTGTATAGTGAATATATATTTGAACAAATACAAGTATATACAACTAATGTCATAATGGAATTTAATACAACGCAAAGTTTTGTTAAATCCCTTGAAGGCGTAAGAGATTCAGGCATACTAGAAGATCCCGTTTTAGAAGATGTTAAAACGATGATTAACATGTCTTATCAAAATGGAACAATTGATGAATCAATTGAATACTTTAATCAAAAATATCCTTATTATATGGTTAAAAATATGCACCAACTTTTTCTCCAAATTACTAAAGAGGGAGCCAAAGATTCAGGAGAAGCTCTAGAAAATATGAGTATGGATATAGACTCATTAGTTGAAGGTGTATATAGAGATCAAATGGACCGTAAACAATTTCATACCAAATTTATCACTTTTGCTTTAGTACTATTTTTATTAGTATTAGTTATGCAGGTTTTATTAGGTAAAGAAAGTTATTTAAGATTATTAAATTTATGGTATGTTCATATTGTCTTACATGCAATTATAATTATCAACTGTTATTTTTTACTTACAGGGGAAAAGTATTATAATGATGATGTGGGGGTAGAATAAAATGCAAATAGAAATAGCTATTTTAGCCATTATCATATTTTTTATTTTAACCTACAGTGGCAAAATAAGTATTAATAAATTAGTAGCCGATAACGAAATGTACTTACGAAGATTAAAAGAAGGGGATTGGGACTTTTATGTTAAAGCCAAATATGGCGATGCTGTTAATCCTGATTTGCTTTTTAATAAAAGAATACGTAACACTCTAATTGTAACTGTCTTAGTATTTTGTTTATTAATATCAAAAATGTCATATGTATATGTATTAGTTTGTATTGTAGTTGGCTTTGCATTTTTTAAGCTAGACTATATTAATTTAAAGAATTATTATAAGCGTCATTTACATGAAATCGACACAATGCTTCCATATTATTTAAAGGGTTTAGAAATCTTAATTCAACATTATACAGTTCCAGTTGCTATTGGAAAATCTCTAGAGGATGCACCGGAAATATTTAAAGAAGGATTAAAAGAATTAATTAATGCTATAAATGCGGGAGATGATAGCATTGAGCCATACATGGATTTTGCTAGAAAATATCCTGTAAGAGATTCAATGCGTATGATGCGTTTACTATATCGTTTAAGTTTAGGTAGACAAGAAAGAAAACAAGAACAATTACTAGCTTTTTCTAAAACAATATCTAATTTGCAACAAAAAGCTAGAGAAACAAAATATAAAAATCGTTTAGATAAAATGGAAGGTAAAACTATGAGTATGCTTGTTACAACTGGTTTAGGCGTAATGGTATTATTAATCTTTGCTGTTCTATTACTCATAAATTTATAGACACAGTTTTACATAAAAAACGAGAAAATATTGACAATACTCACAATTTAAGATAAAATGAATATAGATTTAGAAAGCGAGGAATTTTATATGTTAATAATGCAACCATCAATTTGTACTGATTTAGCACCTATTTGGCAAATCGTAGGATGGGTTTTATGGGTTTTTAAAATTGTAATTCCAATCATTATAATTATTTTTGGTATGATAGACTTAGGAAAGGCAGTTGTAGCAAGTAAGGATGATGAGATAAAGAAATCTGTAAAATCTTTAGTAATGAGAGCAGTAGCAGGTATAATTATATTCTTTATTCCATTAATAGTAGGAGTAATTTTTAGTTTAGTTGGTGAATTTAATCAAAATAGAACTGAATATGATAAATGTGCTGCATGTATTACCAATCCTGGAAAAACCCCATGTACAACTTATGTTGAGAATGCAACAAAATAACATTAAAAATCCGAATGATATTTAATATCATTCTTTTTTTGCATAAAATTAACCAATAAAAAAACTCTTAAATTTAAGAGTTAATTTCTAAATGGCGCCCAATGTAGGACTCGAACCTACGACCTAACGGTTAACAGCCGTGCGCTCTACCGACTGAGCTAATTGGGCATTGC
>CASEOP010000015.1 GCA_949289505.1 uncultured Mycoplasmatota bacterium | reverse complement strand
ATTAGTGGAATTAAATGATTGGGTAAATAATTATGTTAATGATGATCAAACACAAGAAAAATTAAACAAATGGGATATTCAAATAGCAACGCAAAAGGGTTATGAAGAAGGAAAAAAATTAGGAATGGAAGAGGGGTTTGAACAAGGAATTGAACAAGGCATTAAACAAGGCATTGAACAAGGAATTGAACAAGGAATTGAACAAGGAATTGAACAAGGAATTGGCCAAATAATAGAAAATATGCTAAAAGCTAATATGAGTGTAGAAGAGGTAGCTAAATTAACTAATATTCCTTTAGATGAATTGAAAGAAAAATATATGTAATAACACATAATAATTATATTTTTTATTGCATTTTAATTTTTTATGGGATATAATTATGTTATCATAAAGGGGCTGTAATTATGAACAATAATACGCAAAATAATAATGATTTAAATGCAATATCTTTAGGGAGTGTTGATAATTTAAATAACAATTATATTCCACCAGCAAGCTCTAATCAACAAACTTTAAATAGCAATAATACATTGCAAGAACATGCGATTGAAACCTTAGATAGTAATAAAACTATAAATAATCAAGAGAATTTTAATGGAATTATTAATGAAAATCTAAGTCAAAATAATGTTACTACTAATACAGTTACATTAACAAATGATAATGCAACTGATAATTATAATAATACTGTTTTACCAGTCGAACCTTTACAGTATGATGTTCCTGATACAATTAATAATTTTAGTACAACAAGTGTATTTAATGATATTGGTACTGTTCCACCAGTAAATAATACAGTTATTCCAACTCCTATAATTAATGATGATAATGGAAATGAAAATAAACCTAAAAAAGATAAAAAAATGAATAAATTACTTTTTATAATTATAATTGTTCTTTTAATAACGGCTGTAGGTGTTGGCGTATATATTTTGCTTGGTGTAACTAATAAATCACCTAAATCTAGTGTGGTTCCTAAAAATGTGGAAATAGAAATGGGAAGTAGTGTTTCTACTGACATTAATGATTATGCTACTTTTAATGGAATAAATAGTAATAATTGTTCTTTGGATACTTCAAATATAACTGATACTAATAAACTTGATGCAACATATACTTTTAATATTACTTGTGGGTCTACGACTTATAGTGGGAATGCTAAAATTGTTGATAAAACAGCTCCTATAGTAGTATTAAAAGAAGCTAATGTTCAAGTAAATGGGGTAATAGAATCTAGTGATTTTATTGATAGTTGTACTGATGCTTCTACTTGTTCTTATGAATTTAAAGATGAAAATAAAGTAAACGAATTTTTAAGTGCTGTGGGTAATTATCATGTTGATATTATTGTTAAAGATGAAGCTGGCAATGAGATAGAAGTTACAGGAACTTTAATTGTTAGTGAAGATGAAATACCAGATTTATATTTAAGTTGTAAAAATGATAATGAAGAACTTAAACTTGGTATTACTTCTAGCGTATTTACAGGTAATATAACAAAGGTTAGTACTTTTACATTAGAAATAAATGATTATAATGGATTTAAAGAGGCAAATAAGGATAAAAGTGAAGTTACTTATCAAAATATCACAGGCTCACCTTTATTTAATGATAATGATTATACTTTAACCATTTTAACTAAAATGACAAAGGAAGATTATGAACAAATTAATAACATTTCTTTGCCATCTACTTATGGAGAATTAAGATCATTGTTTACTGAAAATGGTTATACTTGTGCTTTAGAACAACCTTAATGGTTGTTTTTTTCATCTAATTTTCACATATTTGTTATAATATATAGGAACTGGAGATGATTTGAGTGAAAATTTTAGTATGTGATGATGAAGTTTTAATAAGAAATGTTATTAAAGAATATTTGAAATTGGAAAATTATGAAGTTTTAGAAGCTGAGAATGGATTAGACGCAATAGAGATTGTTAAAAATAATGAAGTTGACTTGATTATTATGGATATTATGATGCCTAAAATGGATGGATATCAAGCAGTTAAGGAAATAAAAGATATTAAAGATATTCCTTTTATTATGTTGACGGCAAGAGTTGAAGAGTTTGATAAGCTAGCTTTATTTGATATTGGAGTTGATGATTATGTTACTAAACCTTTTTCACCTAAAGAATTGATTGCTAGAATTAAAGCTGTAATGAAAAGAGTTAAGCAAGATAATGAAATTTATAAATATGAAACTTTAGTATTAGATGATTTAGCACATGAAGTTAGTGTTGATGGAAAAAGTTTAATGTTGACACCTAAAGAATATGATTTATTAAAATATTTTATGCAAAATAAAAATATTGCTTTATCAAGAGAAACTATTTTGTCGAATATTTGGGGGTATGATTTTTATGGCGATGAGCGAACAGTTGATACACATGTAAAAACACTTAGAAATAATTTGGGTAAGTATCGAAATGTAATAAAAACGGTTAGAGGAATGGGGTATAAATTTGATGTTAAAGAGAAAGGTTAGTAGTATTAATTTTAAAACATTAATTTATTTGATTATATTTAGTGTTACTATTCTATTACTTTTATTTTTATCTCAAAATATTTTACTTAAATTTTCATATGAACATTATCAAGAAACAAAAATGAAATCAATTGTCAATAGTATTAAAGATTTTAATACGGCTGAGTTACTTACCAACTTAGAAGAGCTTGCTTATAATAATAGTGTTTGTATTCAATATTCTTTAAATAATGGAAATAAGATTCTTTATAATACATTAATGGTTGGTTGTGGTTTAAATAAAAACAATAGTCAAATTAATAATTTGATAGATGAAATAGTTAGTAATGGTGAAGAAACTAATATAAAACTTATAAATAATATGTCGGAAACTAAAGCACTGTTATCAAGTATTAAGGTTACTGAAGGTTTTGTATTTGTTTATTCTAATCTTGAAGATTTAAATGCTGCAAATATTGTTCTTAAAGGGCAACTTATATATGTTACAGTAATAATGATTGTAATAGCATGTTTTATTTCTTATTTTTTATCAATAAAAATTACTAAACCAATTACCAATATTACTAAAAAAGCCAAAGAAATTGGTGAAGGTAGGTATGATATAGTATTTGATGAAAGTGATGTTTTAGAAATAGACGAACTTGCTGATGCTTTAAATCATATGGAAAAAGATTTATCTAAAATAGATGAGTTGAGAAGAGATTTGATGGCTAATGTTTCACATGATTTAAAAACACCTCTTACGATGATTAGAGCTTATGCAGAGATGGTGAGGGATATTTCATATAAAGATAAAGAAAAAATGGATAAAGACTTAAATGTTATTATTGATGAAACTGAAAGGCTTAATGTTTTGGTTAATGATATATTAGATTTATCAAAAATGCAAGCTTCAGCGGATAATTTAAATGTTGAAGAATTTGATTTGGTTTTAGTTATAAATGAAGTCATGAAAAGATATGAAATACTTAAATTAACAGAAGATTATACATTTATACTTAATTTGCCAGATAAGGCTATAATTAAGGCAGATAAGAGTAAAATAATGCAAGTAATTTATAATTTAGTTAATAATGCGATTAACTATACAGGTAGTGATAAAAAAGTATATATTAACTTAATAGAAAGTAAAAAAGAATTTTTATTAGAGGTAAAAGATACAGGAAAGGGTATTAAAAAAGAAGAAATACCTTATATTTGGGATAAATATTATAAAAATGACAAAAAACATCAAAGAAATGTTGTTTCAACGGGTATTGGCTTATCAATAGTTAAAGAAATTCTTTCAAAACATAAATTTGATTATGGAGTAAAAAGTGTTCATAAGAAAGGGTCTACATTTTATTTTAAAATTAAAAAATAAGTAAAATATTAATTTTTCATATAATTAACACAAAATAAACACATTTGTTTAGTATACTTAAATCATGAAAGGAGAAGTGATAATAAGAACATAAAACATACACACTTTATAAACCTATACAAGAAAAATAACATATAAACTCAAACTCACACTTTTTAAGGGAAGGATTTTAACTTCCCTTTATTTTTGCCTTATTTTATGTTATTATTAAATAACGAAAGAAGGAATTTTATGCAAACATTTATTTTTGGACATCGAAATCCTGATACTGATAGTGTATGTGCTAGTATGGCTCTTTCTTATTTGTTAAATGAAATGGGTAAAAATACAGTTCCTAAAGTTTTGGGACATTTAAGCAATGAGACTAAGTTTGTTATGGATTATTTTAAAGTTAAGGAACCTGATTATCTAAATGATACGAAAGTTAGAATAAAAGACATTAAGTATAATAAAAAGGCTATTATAAATGAGAATAGTTCTATTTTCAGTGCCTTTTCATTTATGCAAAGGGAAGGGGCAACGGCTTTACCTTTAGTCGATGATTATAAAAAATTAACAGGTTTGGTTACATTAAAAGAAGTGGCTAAATTTTTAATTGCGGGTGATAAAGAAAAGGTTGATACGAGTTTTGCTAATATTGTATCTTGTTTGGAAGGAAAAAGTGTTCTTTGTTGTGATGAATGGATTAAAGGAAATGTTATAGTGGCATCTTATCAAGCTAAAACTTTTCAAGAGGAAGTACAACTAACTAGTAAGAATATATTAATTGTTGGTGATAGATATAAAATTCTTGATTATGCAATAGAATCCAAAGTTAAATTAATTGTTTTGACAGGTAATCATGAGTTAACAAGTAAATTATTAAAGAAAGCTATTAAAAATAAAGTTAATATAATTGTTAGTAAGTTTGGAAGCTTAGAGTCTGCTAATAAAGTTATTTTAAGCAATAGAATAAAATCAATTAATATTAATACTAAACCTATTATTGTTAATAATAAAGATTATCGAACTGATTTTTTATCTTTAGCTAATAGTGTAGGTCATACTAATTATCCCGTTGTTAATAATAAGGGCGAGTGTCTTGGTTTATTAAAAGTTACAAGCATTGATAATTATAATAAACAAAAAGTTATTTTAGTTGATCATAATAGCTTAGCTCAAAGTGCTATTGGAATTGAAGAAGCAAACATTACAGAGATTATTGATCATCACAATTTGGGTGCAATAGGAACAAATACACCAATTAATTTTAGAAGTATGCCTGTTGGTTGTACTTGTACAATAATTTATAATATGTTTGTGGAAAGAAAAATTGCAATTCCTAAAAATATCGCTGGATTAATGCTTAGTGCTATTTTATCTGACACTTTGATTTTCAAATCGCCAACTACGACAGAAGAAGATATTTTTGCCGCTACAAAACTAGCTAAAATAGCTAAAGTGTATATTGATGAATATGGTTATCAAATGTTTAAAGCAGCATCTAGTATTAAAGGTATGAGTGTAAATGATTTGATTAATCAAGATTTTAAATCTTATAGTGTTGGAAATAATATGCTTGGTATTTCTCAAGTAATGACGATGGATTTTAATGAAATTGAAGCAGAAATGGATAAATATATTGCTAAGTTAGATGAATTAAGTAGTAATAATTATTTATGTTGCGCTCTATTTATTACTGATGTTTATAAAAATGGTAGTTACGTAATTTATAATAGTGGGGCTAAAGATATAATAGGTGATGCATTTAATTTAAAAGAGTCTTATGAAGGTGTTTATATTGCTGATTTAGTTTCAAGAAAAAAACAAATGCTTCCTGCTTTACTTGAAGTATTACAAAAGCGTGTATAACTGAATTTGTTTGGGAATAATAAAATAGAGGTGGCTTTATGTTGGCACTTATAACAGGGGCTTCTAGTGGTATTGGAAGGGATATGGCTAGAATTCTTTCAAAAAAAGGTTATGATTTAATAATAGTAGCAAGAAGAAGAGATAGACTTAATGAATTGAAACAAGAATTAGATGGTAAAGTTACAGTAATTGCGATGGATTTGAGTATAGTAGAAAATAATTATAAACTGTATGAGAAAGTAAAGAATAAAAATATTGATATTTTAATTAATAATGCTGGGTTTGGACTTTTTGGGGATTTCATTAAGACGGATTTAGATACTGAGTTAAAAATGATTGATTTAAATATTAAAAGTTATCATATTTTAACTAAGTTATTTTTACAAGATTTTCAAAAAAAAGATGAAGGTTTTATTTTAAATGTTTGTTCAAGTGCAGGATTTATGGCTGGACCTAGACTTAGCACTTATTATGCGACAAAAAATTACGTTACAAAACTTACAATGGCAATAAATGAAGAACTTAGAAGAAATAAAAGTAGAGTTGTGATTAGTGCTTTATGTCCAGGTCCTGTTGCAACCGAATTTAATCAGGTTGCTCATGGAACTTTTGCAATAAAAGAGGCTAGTAGTTTTGAGGTGGCAAAATACGCTATTGATAAATTATTTAAAAAGAAAATGATTATTGTACCAACATTTTTAATGAAATTTACACTTTTTGTAAATCGCTTTACACCATATAGATTATCATTATACGTTGCTTATCTTATTCAAAAGCGAAAGTCAAGTTAGTGTAAATTTAGAGTAAGTATTTTACTATGCAATATAAATAGTTTACAATAATGGTAGGTGATAGTATGTATTGTAAGAAATGTGGAGCTGCTCTTCCTAGTCAAGGTTTTATTTGTCGTAGTTGTGGAGCAATGATGAGTTCTGAGCAAATAAAAAGGCAAAAAGAATTTATGAAAAATAAAGAAAAGGAAAAGATAGAAATAAATTTGTTGAGTGATAGATTTAGAACGGAGCCTATTAAAAGGGATTATCAAAAACATAATGAAAATAAATATTTGGGAGCAGTTTTGATTATTTTAATTGTAATTATACTTATTGTATTAGCAATTTTAAAGGTTATGTAATTAAAAAAAATTAGCATAATAAAAATGGTGATATTATGCTTTTTGTTTGCTTAGAAATATTTTTTGCAAGAATTATAGATGTTTCTATATCTACTTTTAGAACTATGTTTATGGTAAGAAAAAAAAGCGTGCTCATTCCAATTTTAGCTTTTCTAGAAGTTTTTGTTTGGTTTATGGCTGCTAGAAAAGCTTTAAATGCTAATTTTAATAGTATTTTAATTCCTATTTGTTATTCTTTAGGTTATGCTACTGGTACATATATTGGAGGGTGTTTATCAAGAAAGTTTATTAAAAATATTAATAGTATCGAAATTACTACTAGTAAAGATAATTTGAAACTTATAAATGCTCTTAGATGCGAGGGGTGTTCAGTGTCAATAATTGCTTTAAAAAATAATTATCGTGAAAAAAAAGATTTGTTAATTGTTGATGTAAAAAGTAAAAATACACAGGAAACAATTAATTTAATTAAGAATATAGATCCTAAAGCTTTTATTGTTGTTAAGGATACTAAAATTGTAGTTAATGGGTATATTAAATAATGGAGGTATAATATGTATTATGTAAATATGTTTTTGCTTTTTTCTTTTATAGGCTTTTTGTTTGAAAATGGATTAAATTTGTTTGTTAATGATAATTTTAATAGTGGTATATTGTATGGACCTTGGACTTTTATTTATGGAATTGGAATATTATTAATCATTATATATAATCAATTTTTAAAACAATTCCATTTGAATAAGTATTTAAAAGTCATTATTTTTTATTTGGGTATAACGATACTTATGACTTTAGTAGAATTTAGTGGGGGAATGCTTATTGAGCAGCTTTTTCATCGTACTTATTGGGATTATACAAATATGCGTTTTAATTATGGAAAGTATATTTGTTTAGAAGTTTCTTTGTTGTGGGGATTGTTAGCTACTTTAATTAATTTTCTTGTCGTTCCTCTGGTAAATAAAGTTGTAAAAAAAATACCATTATGGTTAACAATTGGTATGGTATTTTTGTTTATTGTTGATATTTTTTTTACTTTAATTAATTAAATATGTAATCTTCTTTCTATTTCTGATTCTAAAGTGTGGTGGTTAAATATGAATAAAAATATTAATGAAAATATGCTAGAAAAAACTGATATATATGATGGCCATAATATATTTAATTTATTGGATAATATAAAGTATAGTGGTAATATTCCTATTAATGAATTTAAGTAAGTATATAAAATATATTCTTTATGAATGTTTTTAACGAATATTCTAATTATTAGAAATGTAAAAGTATAGGCAATACACAAAAATGGTAAACAGTAGATTAAAGACCATTTATGAAAGCCAGTTAATATATCCCATATAATAGATAAAATTATTATACTTATTATTTCAGTAAAAATTATACGCATAAATCCTTGCTTTTTGTTTGTGCCAGTAAAAAATGTTAACCAAAAAGAGATAATTCCTAAAATAACAAATATAGACCAACTTATTGTTTGGTTAACCCAATAATTTATTAAAAGAGAAAAAACTATTCCTAAAATGGCAGTAAATAGTATTATTTTTTTTAATAAACTAGAATGATAAGTTAGTGGAATATTAGGATATATTCCGTTTTTTTCTTTTAATATTATTTTACTATTACACAAAGGACAAATAGAATTATTGGTTCTTAAAGTTATATTACACTTTTTACATACATTCATTTAATCATCTCTTTCTAAATTATTATTGTATACAGTTATTTCGAGATTAAAAGCTTTTAAAATACTAAAAAAGTTTTTTTCTAAAGCAGAATTTTTAAAATGGGAAGAAAAAGTTAAACTTATATTGTTTTCATAAGAAATAATACATATTTCTAATACATCTGTACTATTCATAATTAGAAAATTTTCAATGTATGGTTTACAAATAGTAGGTAATTTAATAATACCAACATTTGATAAGCCTAAGGTTTGTTTTTTTCTTGTAAATTTGTAAGAATATTTCATAACTATATTTTTTATAAATAGTGGTATTAAGCGTATTAAAAAAAAATTTTCTAACCATATTAGTTTGGTCATGTTTTGGTCAATTGCTTCTTTAGTTAAACTTTCTTTTAATTGTTTATTTACTTCTTCAACTATTTTTTCTAGTGGAGACTCATTATTTGTAAATTTGTATGTTATATTGGTTACATTAAAAAAGTTGCGAACAGTTTTAGAAGGGAAATATTTTCTTAAATCAATGGGTACAGTAATAGATATTGGTTTTTCTTTATCTTTGATACTTAATAAAGGTTCAATACTTTTTAAGATTATACTAATTAAAAGTCCAGTTATAGTTGTATTATATTTATGAGCTATCTCTTTTAATTTGTTTGTATTTGTAATACCTGTTATAATCCTTAATTGAGAGAAAGGATACCATTCCCCTTTTAATTGATAAGCATCTTCTTTAGTTTTAATTTTTATTTTATTTTTAGGATTATAATATTTACTAAAACTGTCTATTTCTTTTTCATATTCACTACTTTTAGTTATAATGGTATTATCTTTTAGTTTATATTCTATTTTTAAATAATTATAAATTAAATTTTCGAAAAACGTAATACAACCAGCGCCGTCACTTAAAGCATGATATACTTCTAAATTTATTTTATTTTTATAATATGTTACTTCGAAAAGAAGGGGAGTATTTAGTTTTTCACATGGATTATTTTTTTCTTCTAAAACTATAGGATTATAATTTGTTTTTTCAAGATAATACCAAAATAAACCTTTTTTTAAAATTGATTTAAAAATAGGGAAATCTTCAAGGGTTTTATTTAAGGCTTTTTGTAAGCTTTCTTTGTTTATATTTTCTTTTAAAAGAACGGAAAAGCGAAATATTTTAGGATCATATATGGAAGTAGTTGGTGGAAATAATTTAGCAGCATTATCAAGTTTATACCAGTTAGAGTTTTTATTCATTTTCATCACCTATAAATTTCTTTATTATTTTTACTACATAATAATTTTCTTTAAAATAGACAATATTATTAAAAAAGCCGTGTATAACTCCTTTTATATTATAATATGTTACTTTATTAAAATAAATCTTTAATTTTTGGGCATAATAATAGCCTTCATCTTTTAATGGGTCTAAATCGGCAGTTATAATAAGGGTTTGAGGCATTTTAAATAAATTTTTGTTTTTTAAAATATTTACCTCTTTATTAAAATAATCTTTTTTTTCCTCTAAATAAAGGGATAAATAGTCATTAATTATATTTTTAGTTAAGAAATAATTGTAACCATTTGTTTCAATTGATTTAAATTTTTTGTTTTGAGTAAAGTTAGTTTGGACAATTGGATATAAAAGTATTTGTTTTTTAATTTTTATTGTTTTTGTTTTTTTAGCTCTTATACATATTGCTGTTGCAAGATTTGCTCCAGCTGAATCACCCATTATTACAACATTTTTATGATTAATATTATATTTATTGTGATTGTTATAAAGATTTTCAATAGCTTTATAACAATAGTTTAAACCTTCTGGGAAAGGCTTTTCAGGGGCTAGGGGATAGTTAAAAGTAATAATATTCCTTTTTAATTCATTAGCTAAATTATATAAAAGATAACTATAAAATTTTACGCTTCCAGTAGTCCAACCTCCGCCATGAATAAAAATTATAGTATTTGATGTTTTAAAATTTTTACAATTAAATATGTGGTATGTATAGTTTGTTTCTTTAATTATTTTTGCCTTTTTATATAAAGGTATTTTATTTTGGATAGAACGATAAATCTTATAATTATCTTTTATATTTATTTCTAATTTAGATAATTGTTTAATTATATCTAAAAATAAATCATTCATATAACCACCTAAATATATTATAGCAAAAATAGCTTATTATATCGAATAAAAAATTATTATTTTGTTTTTAATTTTTGGTGGTTATTGATAGTTTTTAAATGTTTATAATTATATTATTAAATAGTGACCTTTCTAGGGAGGTAGTTTAAGTTTTATGATTTAGATGAATCTATTATAAATTTGAATAAAGTTATAAAAATCTTGATGTAAATTTTATGCTAAAATGCTTTTTAAACAAAATCTTAACTATGGCAAAACGTGATAAGAAAATAAATAAAATATATATTAGTTTTGATTTAAAGATATTTAAGTATAAAAATAAGAGAATATTAAATTATTTTTCCAAAATAAAAACTTACGAACTTTTTACAGTTCGTAAGTTGTATTCAAATGGAGCAAGTAAGCAGATTCGAACTGCCGTCTCAACCTTGGCAAGGTCGCATACTAACCACTGTACTATACCTGCATGCATAAATAT
>CASEOP010000014.1 GCA_949289505.1 uncultured Mycoplasmatota bacterium | reverse complement strand
ACGGTGAAGTGAGAACTTCAAGGAGTGTAGTGAGTGTGATACATTGCCTGTAGGACAAAGTCCTGTAGGCAATGGGACCCAAAATATGGGGGGAGCAACTCTTGTTTGCTAAGATAAATAAAGGAATGAAAGAAAGGGATATTTATGAAAGAGAAATATTTTAAAGTTAAAAATAATTATATTGATTATATTGTATTTATAAATAGTGGTAATTTTTGGAATGTGTTTTATAAAGATGCTGTAATTATGCATTATATTACTAATTATAAAATTAGTAGTAGTTATAAATTAGGATTAAATTATTAAATAAAGTATTAAGTAAGATAAATGTCCTTAAAATAAATTATGTTATGGTATATGAATTAGATAATATTGTGGTTCACAAATATGATACTAATTCATATACCTTTTATTTTGCTAAGTTTTATGAAGTATATAAGTTTGAAGTAAAAAAAGAAAAAGTTATAAAAAAGTTGCTTATAAATATTTTTGATTAAATGGTTGAAATATTGTTTTTTAGTTGTTAAAATATTATTGAGGTATTGATATGAGTAAAGATTTTAATTTATATACGTATGAAGATGAAACTTATATTACTAATAAAGATATGAGTGAAGAAGAAGTAGCTGAATTAGCTAATATTTTTGGTGAAATTTATGGGGAAGATAAAAAACCATGTATTGATTTAAGTAAGCTTGATAATAAATTTGAAGCTATTGTTGAGTTAGAAGAAATGCTCAATATGAAAAAAGAAGAACTTATTAGTGCAGGTATATTAAAAAAGACTAATATAGGACATTTAGCGGATATTTTAGAGGGGCAAGAGTATATTGAGTGCTTGTATCAGTTAATGGTGTTATATATTGAAATAAATGGATTTAAGAGAGCTATTAATATTGGGGAAGAAATATTGAGATTGGATAGAGAATATTTTCCTCATTTGCATGCTATAGTTGTTACTTTATATGCTTATTTTGAAGATGATAATAAAGTAAATAAGATTTGTAAGAAGTGTGATAAGCCTTGTATTATTTATTTTATATCTATGATGATTATGTATTATAAGAAAGGAAATTTTAGTAAAGCTAAAGAGTATTTAGAGTTAGTTGAGAGAGTAAATAGTTGTTTTATTCCTTATTTTAAAGGGAAGAAAGTAAAGGGTGAAGAAGGGGAAATTATTAATGGTTTAGTTAAAGATTTTGATTATTTATTTAATAGTGCTCCTTTTATAAAAGATTTTATTATTAATAAGGGTAACATATGAGAAAATGCTTGTTATTAGTGGGTATTTTATTATTAGTTGGGTGTAGTAAAGAAGTTAGTGATGTTATGCCTAAAGATGCTTTTATAGATATTAAATTAAAAGATATAGAGGTATATGATGAAGTATATGTTACTGATTTAATTAGTGATACTAATGTTTTAGTGGAAGATTATAAGTTAAATACGGAAGTTATTGGGGAAAAAGATATTATGTTTTATTATACTTTTAATAATAATAAGTATGTATATAAAACTAGAGTTAATGTTGTAGATAATGTTAAGCCTAAAATATTTGGTAGTAGTTCTAAGACTGTTAAAGTTGGGTATGATGGTGATTTGTGTAATACCGTTACTTATGGTGATAACTATGATAATCAAGCTATATGTAGAGTTATTGGGGAATATGATTATAATAAAGTTGGTAAATATGATTTAGAAATAGAAGTTACTGATAATAGTGGGAATAGCGCTAATTATAATATTACTTTAAATGTTGTAGATGAAATTAAGAGTAGTAACAATAATAATGGAGGTAGTAGTACAAAATTAGCTTTTAGTGATGCTTATAATAAGTATAAGACTGATGAAACTGAGTTAGGGATTGATGTTTCAGAGTGGCAGGGTGATATTGATTATGAAAAAGTTAGAGATGCTGGAGTAACTTTTGTTATGATTAGAGTAGGAGTTAAACTTAATAGTGTAGATGAGCCTATTTTAGATAAACAGTTTATTAATAATATTACGAATGCTCATAAAGCTGGGCTTAAAGTTGGAGTTTATTTATATAGTAAAGCGCTATCTAGTGAAGAAGCTATAGATGAGGCTAAATGGGTGTTAAAACAATTAGATGGTGAGAAACTTGAGTTACCAATTGTTTTTGATTGGGAAATATGGAATAATTGGAATACTTATCATATGTCTTTTCATGATTTGAATAAAATGGCTTATTCATTTATTAAAACGGTAGAAGATGAAGGATATGGGGGTATGCTTTATGGTAGTAAGTTTTATTTAGAAAACTTTTGGGAGGATAGCGAATTTGAAAATATTTGGCTTGCTCATTATGCTAGTAGTACTACTTATGATGGTTATATGATGTGGCAATTTAGTAATGTGGGAAAAGTTGATGGTGTTAGCGGTGATGTTGATTTAAATGTGATGATAAAGTGATTGGAAAGCACTTGTAATTGTTGGGCTTTTGTGATATTATCTATATTGCAAAAGTTTTTTTGCATATATTTAGTATGTGGGAGGGAATTTGCGGATTTGCCCAAGACCACTACCTTGAAAAACTTATTATATAGGAGGTGTTTTCATGGCAAAAGAAATCACAAGAAGAATTAAACTTCAAATTGAAGCAGGTAAAGCTACACCAGCACCACCAGTTGGTACTGTTTTAGGCCCAGCAGGAGTAAATTTACAAGAGTTTTGTACAAAATTTAATGATGCAACTAGAGATAAAATGGGTGATGTAGTTCCTTGTGAAATAACTGTTTATGATGATAGAAGTTTTGATTTTGTACTTAAGACTCCACCAGCAGGATTTTTACTTAAAAAAGCAGCTAAAATTCAAAAGGGTTCAACTAAAGGAGCTAATCAAATTGTGGCGACAATTACAAAAGATGAATTACGTAAAATAGCAGAAGTTAAATTGCCTGATTTGAATGCTTATGATGTAGAAGCTGCAATGAAGCAAATTGAAGGTACTGCTCGTAATATGGGTATTGCTGTTAAGGGCTTGAATGATGAAGAAATGGCTGAACAAGCAGCAGAGGCTCGTATTGAAGAAGCTGAGATGGCTAAAAGAGATGCGGAACTTGCAGAAATGGAAGCTGAAGCTAAAGAATTTAATGCAAATGTACCTGTAGTTGGTGAAGAAGAAAAAGAAGAAGAAAATTAATATTAATATAAAAATAAATCCGTCTTTAATAAACCACAGTTAGGAGGGAAGAATAATGAAAAAACACGGTAAGAAATATGTGGAAGCATCAAAGAAAATTGATAAGAATAAATTATATAATTTAGATGAAGCTATTTCTTTAGTTAAAGAAACTAGTGTTGCTAATTTTGATAGTACAGTAGAATTAGCTATTAAACTTAATATTGATGCGAAAAAATCTGATCAAAATTTGAGAGGTAGTTTTGTTTTACCTAATGGTACCGGTAAGAAGAAAACTATATTAGTTATTGCTAAGGGTGAGGCTGCACAAAAAGCAAAAGATGCTGGAGCAGACTTTGTTGGCGATAAAGATATGATTGAAAAGATTCAAAAAGAAAATTGGTTTGCATTTGATGTTATTGTTGCTACTCCAGAAATGATGCCTGAACTTGGTAAAATTGGTAAAGTTTTAGGTCCTAAAGGTTTAATGCCAAATCCTAAGACTGGTACTGTTACAAATGATGTTGTAAAAGCTATTGAAGATATTAATAAAGGTATGATTAGTTATAAAAATGATTCTTATGGTAATATTCATACTATTATTGGTAAAGTGTCATTTGATAATAAAAAGTTGGCTGAAAATTTAGAGTATGTAGTAACAACTGTTGCTAAAGCTAAACCAACTAGTGTTAAAGGAGTATTTATTAGTGGTATTGCTATTACTAGTACAATGGGTCCTAGTGTTAGATTAGATAAAAATTCTTTTGACATTTAATTAAAATTATAATATAATACATTTATGAAAAAGCGAACCGAAGACAGTAGGGAGGTAACTTTAATAATCCTACCGAGGGGAGACTTAAAGACTTTTTAAGCTTCCCTATGGAAGCTTTTTTAAATATTTTAAGGAGGATATTATGGCAAGTAGCAAAATTCTAGAATCTAAGAAAGCTATTGTAAGTGAAATTACTGATAAGATTAAAACAAGTGAATCAGTTGTTTTATTTGAATATCAAGGTTTGACTGTTGCTGAAGTTAGTGAACTTAGAAGAAAGTTAAGAGAAGCTCAAGGTGAAGTTAAAGTTTATAAAAATACTCTTTTAAAAAGAGCTTTAGATGAACTTAATATTGATCTTAATGGTTTCTTAGAAGGTCCAAATGCTATTATGTTTGGTAGAGAATTACTTGAACCAATTAAAGTTATTGCAGATTTTGCAAAAAATCATGATAAAATGCAAATGCGTGTTGGTATTATTAATGGTGATGTTGCAGAACTTTCAGTAATTAATGAATATGCTTCTATTCCATCTTATGAAGGATTGCTTACTATGCTTGCAGCTGGTATGATGGAACATGTAAGAAATTTAGCTATTGGTTTAAATATGTATGCCGAAAATTTAGAAAATTAGAAAGGAATGAGATAAAATGGCAAAAATTACAAAAGATGAATTTATTAGTGCTTTAAAAGAAATGACTATTCTTGAAGTTAAAGAATT
>CASEOP010000013.1 GCA_949289505.1 uncultured Mycoplasmatota bacterium | reverse complement strand
TGTGATTTTAAATGCTTAATAACATTGCAAGCTTTAATTCTTTCTTTTTTGGTTGTTTTTATTTCACCCTTTATATATTGCATAACTTTAGCTTGGCTCTCACTTGGTAGAGCCGCAAATAATTTATCTATTATGCTTCTATCTTCTTCAGTTAATGGTGTTTTTATAACATTGAAATAATCATAAAGTGTTTTATTCCTTTTACGTTTTAGTTTATTGTTTAAATATTTTTTAAATTGATTTTTTAAAATTTGAATAGTATTATTGGCTATTATCCCCTCTTCACTTTCTTGGCTTATTTTGCCATTAATATATTTTGTAATAGTAATTTGGCTCTCACTTGATAAACTGGCAAGTAATTTATCTATTATGTTTCTATCATCTTTTGTTAAAGGATTTTTAAATTCTAAAAAATGTTTATATAAATTATCAATAATAATTGTATCGCAAACGTTATCTTTACTATTCTTTATTATTTTGGCTAAAATATAAATATAATCATATTTTTTTAGCAGTTCAAGATCAAAATCATTATTATATGTATAGCCTTGTATAATAGTTTTTATTTTTTCGACGTCTAGACTAAACATTATTTTTCTTAAAAAATTAAATGTAATAGGATTTACCATATCACTATATATACTAGCTATATTCTTTATGTAATCATCGTACTGAATCAATAATTTTAATTTAATAGCATTTCTATTATTTTGTGGGTCTATTTTTCCTAATATTTGTTCATATTCGAAAAATATTCTTGCAGTTTCGACAAAAGAAATGCTAGTTTTTATATTTAACAAGTTAATATATGTACTAATTGTAGTTGGTATATCTTCTAATTTTACATTGTTTAATTCTGAAATATTGATGCACTTTTGATAAATAGTGGATTCCTTTTTTAATATTTTATGAAATTCATCAGTTAATTTTATATTAAGTGCAGCTAATTTTTCATAAAAAGCTTGAAGTAAAAGCAAATTATTTTTATTACTTTTTTTTAATATAATTAATAAATTATGAAAAATTCGCACTTTTCCATTTGCTTCTTCATTTTTTATATATGTTTGTATTTTTTCTTCAATCTCTTTTTTGGTTATTTTTAAATCAATTATTTGATTATTGGTTATTTTTTTTAAATAAGGAGAAAATAACTTTTCCCAATGAGAACTATTTAAAGCTAAAAAGTCATACTTTTGTTTTAAATCTACTTGTAAACTATTTAATTTTTGTGTTAATTTAATAAAGTCATCCATTTTACCACCCAAATTAATTTTATCATTCCTTAATTATAAAGTCAATTTTACATAAAAAGCTTGAAAAATGGCCAGGATTTTGATAAAATGGATACTGACAAACAAAGGAGGAGTTTAAATGGCAAATATTAAAAGCTCTAAAAAAGCAATTAAAGTAATAGCAAAAAAGACTGAAAATAATCATGAACTAAAAGCTAGAGTTAAAAATTTGATTAAAGAAACTGAAAAAGCAATAGCTAATAATGATTGCGAAAAAGCTAGTCTTTTATTTAAAGATGTTCAAAAGTATTTAGACCAAGCTGTTGGTAAAGGTTTAATTCATAGTAATACATCTGATAGACAAAAATCTAGATTATCATTGAAAATTAAAAATATGAAGTAACGAATTATTGTCGGCTTCATTTTTTTTTGCTATACTATTAGCATGGTGGTCATATGAAGAAAATAATTGTTCCTTTTATATGTTTAATATTTATTTTAATAACTTTGCTTAATATAGATATTTTTACTGATAAGATAATATTTTTTTTGAATAAATCAAATACAACTAAAGTGGAAATTAAAAATCAATATTATAAAGAAAGTGATTATATATTTGTGAAAAATACTAATAATTTTACTCCTTATGGTATTTTAGATATTTTAAATATTATGTATACAATAATTAATAGTGGTACAAATAATTTTACTTTTTATTGTCCAAAGGAATATGCTGATTGTGTTAACGACATAAAAGACTTAACTAAAGATAAATCTTTGCTTACACATTTAAATAATTTTGTTCATCCCTTTAATTCATTTTCAAGTATAGAGGCAAGTATAGCTGATTCAGGTGAAATAATTATTAAAGTTAATTACTTATATACTAGTGAGGATATAGTTTTAATAGAAAATAAAGTTAAAGAACTAATTTCCTCTTTAATTACTAGTGATTTAACTGATGACTATGAAAAGATAAAAGTTATTCATGATTATATAATTAATAATACTAAATACGATGTAGATAATAATGATAATTTAAAAAGTTATTTAGCTTATGGGCCTCTTTTTAATAATGTTGCTACTTGTAATGGTTATACTGATTTAATGGCAATTTTTTTAACTTTGATGGGTTATGATAACTATAAAGTGGCTACTACAGAAAATGGCAATAATAATTATGAGGGTCATATATGGAATGCAGTTAAAATAAATGATGAATGGTTTCATTTAGATTTAACTTGGGATGATCCAGTAAGTAGTGATGGGAAAGATTATTTATATCATAAATATTTTTTAATAAATACGGAAGAGTTAATTACGGCGGACAGTAATATAACAAGCAATGATCATGTTTTTGATAAAACAATATATGGTGAATTAAAAATTAATAATAGTAAAAAGTGATTAATCACTTTTATCTTAACTAATAAATAACTAAAAGCCATGACCGGATGAACCTCCGCCTCCAAAACCTCCTCCTGAAGAAAATCCGCCACCAAAACCACTTCCACTTGAACGATGAGAATGCGTATTAGCATAGTTAGCTGCTTGACTTTGATAAGCACTATTAATTGCATTATTAAAGCTTGTATTAATAATTGGACCAAGATTTAGATAAAAAAAGGTAGGATAATAATCATAGTTATAATTTTCTAGATTCATTTCTTTAATATAAACATTCATAGCTTTTTCTACTTTACTAGCAAGGCCAAAGATAGTAGCATAAACTAAGTATCTTTCCCACAAAATAATTTCGGGTAATTCTTTTATATTAAACGAACCAAAATCACGTAAAAAGTTTCTAAATGCGTTCCACTTTGCATGATGTAAACTACCTTTAATAGTTTTTTTATAAATTGCTAAAGATATAATAAAGAAGATAAGAGCTATAAATATTACAATATAAGCTAAAATAAAATCAACCTTAAATTGAATAATTAAAAATAAGAGAATTACGGCAAAAATTAAAATTATTAGACCAAATAGCTTAGGCTTGTTAGAAGTTTCAAAAAATTCTTCAGCAATTCCATCATCTATAACACTTTCTTTCCATGCTGTGTAGCTTTTAATAAAAGTAGTACAAGTTTTAGAACCACTAGCATAATTTTTTAAATCTTTTGTTGTAAATATTTTTTTATTGTTTTCATTAACTTTATTTTTTCCAACACTGTCAAATAAAAAGGCAATTAAAATATTTTCACTACTATTTAAATTATCTTTATTTTCTAAAGAAAACTCATAATTTTTATTTTTACTGTTACTATTAGAAATTTCTTTTACATTAATATTTTTCTTGTAAATAAGATTCATAATAGATGCTGATAAAGCATTGGGGGTTATTTGTCTTTTCATTAAATAGTCTATTACTTCTACATTGTAATCATCAATAAATTCCCGGTTATATTTTGAATAATAGTTAGACTTGGGACTTTTAGCGTATTTAAAATATACATATATAGAAGTAATAAAGATGCCTACTAATAAAACCCAAGAATAAACAATAACTAAATTTCTTTCTCTAATTAATTTATCTCGGAGATTATTTGCAACTTCTGCCCTTTTAGTTTCAACATTAATAATTTCATTTAAAGCATTATTATTAGTTGTTTTAATACTATTAGTATCAGTTATTATATTTTTATCAAAAGTCATTCTAATATCTAATGTTTTAGTATTATCCATATAAGGTATGATAGCTAATACCCCGTTTTTATTATCTAAAGCTTTTATTTCTCCTGATAAGTCTCCATGGGCCCAAAAGCGAAAATTATTACTGTTATCATTAGTTGGTAATAATACTTTTACCTTTATATTATTTATATCATCATAATCGTTAGGCGAAATGAAATTCCAATATAATTCTGCTATATCTTGATGAAGGACAACTACATTTTTTATCATATATGTAATTAAAAATGCTACTTTTTCATTATTTGCTTTATAATACAATTTATATGTATAACCATTATAGTTAGTAGTCTTGGTATATTTGGCTATATCACCATTATAGGCACTACTGACTAAAGTAAAGTCATTAAAGTCACTATCTGAAAAAGTATTAAAATCAACTTCATTAACGTACTTGGCTTTAATACTAATAAGGTTTATATCACTAGCGTTATATAAACTATTGTTTTCATAATTACTATAATTATCTTCTAATATGGGATTAGCATAGCTTAGAGTTTTTTCATAACCATTAAAAGTTCCGTCCATGACAATTAATTCGCTTACTTTTAAATCACCATTATTTTGCACAACAGCTTCT
>CASEOP010000012.1 GCA_949289505.1 uncultured Mycoplasmatota bacterium | reverse complement strand
TACCTTATTTTTCAATCAAAAATCAGAAAAAGTTATCAACATTTTCTGATTTTTTCTTGTCAACTATTTTTTTCACCGAAACTCAAACAAAGTAATAAAAAAGGATGTCCACATTTAAAATGTTGTCCACATCTTTATTTTACTTAGATTTTATTAGTATTACGTGGACAAGTTATAAAACTCGAACCAGCTTACTAATAGTTTTCTCTTATTTTATATTATTTTCCGCAACAATTTTTGTACTTTTTGCCACTTCCGCAGCTGCACAAGTCATTTCTCCCGATTTTATTTACTCTCTTAGGCGTAGCTTTTTCTTTTTCTTTACCATCATTTGCTTTACCATCTAAAGTTTGTTTTCTAGTAATATTTTGTCTAATTTCAGCATTTAAAAGGAATGTAGCTATTTGATTATCTATTCTCGTAAGTAAATCTTCAAAAAGTTCAAATCCTTCCATTGTATAAGCTTGAACTGGATTTACTTGTCCATAACCACGTAAACCAATACCTTCTTTTAAATGTTCCATAGCACTCATATGTTCTACCCAATTTGAATCAATTACTCTAAGACTAATTGCTTTTTCAAAATCATCACTAACTATCACATCTTTAATTTTATCTTCATAATCTTTTATGACTAAATCAGTTATAAAATTTTCCGTATCACTATCATTCAAATCCTTAATATCAACAAATTTCAAATTATTCTTCTTTAAATAATTATTATTAACATATTCAATTATATCATCTTTATCAGCCTCTGTTAAATAACCCTCAGGGTCTATATGACTACTACATACATCTTTAATAACATTTTTAAAAGTATCTATTACTCTTTCATGAATTGATTCCATATCAAGAATTTCATTTCGTCTTGCATAAATAATTTCTCTTTGTTCATTTAAAACATTGTCATAATCTAACAAACTTTTACGAATATCATAATTATTTCCTTCAACCTTTTTTTGTGCTGATTCAATTGAACGAGTCAAAACTTTACTTCTTATAGCTTGCTCCCCAACACCCAAATTCTCCAACATAGCTTTAATGCGGTCAGTACCAAATCTTCTCATCAAATCATCTTCAAAAGAAACAAAAAATTGACTCATACCAGGATCACCTTGACGTCCTGCTCTACCACGAAGCTGATTATCAATACGTCTTGATTCATGACGCTCTGTGCCAATTACGCATAAACCTCCAAGTTCCCTAACTCCATCACCAAGTTTAATATCTGTACCACGTCCAGCCATATTAGTAGCAAGAGTAATAGCCCCTTTTTCACCAGCTTTAGCAATAATATCAGCTTCTCTTTCATGATTCTTTGCATTTAAAACTTCATGTTTTAAATTAGCTTTAGTTAATAAACTACTTAAATATTCATTTGCCTCTACACTAATAGTACCAATAAGTATTGGCCTACCAGTCTCATGAATTTCTTTAACTGTATTTATAATAGCTTTATATTTTGCTTTATTATTAGCATAAACAAGATCAGCTAAATCTTCTCTTATAACTGGTTTATTAGTAGGAATTGTAATAACATACATATTATAAATATTTCTAAATTCTTCTTCTTCCGTTTTAGCCGTACCAGTCATACCTGAAAGTTTATTATACATTCTAAATAAATTTTGGAAAGTAATTGTTGCCATCGTTTTAGTTTCAGTATTAATTGTAACTCCTTCTTTAGCCTCTATAGCTTGATGTAATCCTTCACTAAATTGTCTACCTTGCATTAAACGTCCTGTAAATTGATCAACTATAATTACTTGATCATCAGCTACAACATAATCAACATCTTTTTTAAACCCATAATTAGCTTTTAGTGCTTGTGTTAAATGATGGACTAAAGCTGTATTATCAATATCATATAAATTTTTTAAATTAAATATTTTCTCAATTTTTTTACTGCCATCCTCAGTAAGGGATACACTTTTAGTTTTAGCATCTACCACAAAATCATCAGTTTCATTTAGCTTTTTAACTGCTCTATCTGCATCAATATACAAACTATTCGCTTGCATTCTTCCCCCTGAAATAATTAATGGAGTTCGTGCCTCATCAATTAATATTGAATCAACTTCATCAACAATACAATAATTAAGTGGTCTTTGCACTCTTTTATCTGCCTGAACAACCATATTATCTCTTAAATAATCAAAACCAATTTCATTATTAGTTGAATAAGTAACATCACAATTATAAGCTTCTTGTTTTTCTTTAGGACTTAATTCTCTTAAATTTAATCCCACTGTTAAACCCAAAAAACGATAAATATTACCCATCCACTCGGAATCACGTTTAGCCAAAAACTCATTTACAGTAACAACATGAACACCTAACCCACTCAAAGCATTTAAATATGTAGGCATAGTCTCAGTTAAAGTTTTACCTTCACCCGTTTTCATTTCTGCAATATTACCAAAATGCAAAGCTAACCCACCTAATATTTGAACATAATAAGGCTTTTCTCCAATAACTCTATAAGCAGCTTCTCTTGCAGTAGCAAAAGCAGGAACAATTAATTCATCTAAATTTTTTCCTTCAGCTAATTCTTTTCTAAATTCTTCTGTTTTTGCTTTTAATTCATCATCACTAAGTTTAGCATATTCCTCATCTAAAGCAATTATTTCATCAGCTATTTTTTCAAACTTTTTTAATTCTTTATATTCAGTATCAAATAATTTTCGAAAAAAATTCACTATCTATCACCATCCACAAGCAAAATTATAACATATTTAACTAATATATGCACGAAAAAGAGATACAAAAAAGAAACTTTGTAATTAAAGTTTCCATCAAACGTAATAATTATTTAACGTTTATAATTCCATAATTTCCATCACGTCTTTTATACATAACAGAAACACATTCTTCATCAACATTTTTAAACACAAAGAAATCATGATTTAAAAGTTCCATTTGTAAAATAGCTTCTTCCTCATCCATCGGTTTAGTATCAACATTTTTTCTCTTAACAATTTTTAAATCATCTTCGCCAATTTCTTCATCGTTAATTGAATTTAATTGCATAATATTTTTATATTTATCTTTTAATTTAGTTTTATTTTTCCTAATTTGTCTTTCTAACTTATCTATAACTAAATCAATAGCAGCATACAAATCACTATGTTTTTCTTCTGCTCTTAAAGTAAATTTACTCGTAGGAATTGTAACTTCAATAATTTGTTCATTATTTCTTACCCTAATAATCACACTAGCTTTTATACTTTTAGAAGTTTCAAAATACTTATTCAATTTATCTAATTTTTCAATTATATAATTTTTAATAGATTTAGTAACTTCTACCTTATCTCCTCTAATATTAAATTCCATAATTCCACCTAACTTTCTAAATCTATTATAGCATGTAAAAAGAAAAAAAACTACTAAATTATATAGTAGTTAATTCTTTTTCGCATACATCAACTGCTTGTAAGCCTTTAGAAGTTTCAATTAATTTAAAGCATACAACTGAGCCTTCTTTTAAAGTTTTGTAGCCCTCTTTAATTATAGCGCTATAATGTACAAAAATATCTTCTAAATCTTCATACTCAATAAAGCCATAACCTTTTTCATTATTAAACCACTTAACTCTACCGATCATATCACACCTCACCTTTCTACTTCACATTAAATAACACACATCTGAGTTTAAATTCAAGTAAACTGACTAACATAGGTTGCAATATTCCCTTGACTTATAAACCACCCCAAAGATACCACATTTAAAATAAAATTTAAATAAAATATGTCAAAAAGCTTATTTTTAAGTTTCAAAAGTCTCAAAATAACTAAATTAATACTTTTTGACATATTTCAAACTCATAATAAGTTACTTAAAGCAAACAAACTTTAAATTTCAATTATATTAAGTTATACTCATATTGTAGTGAGGAAGTAGTATATGAAAAAAAAATTTGTAGATTCATCATTAGCCTTTATAATGAAATATCAAGAATGTGATGACTTAAAAATTAAGCGACTAAAATATGGCTTAGAAGGAATATACAATTTAATTTTAAAACTAATAGTAGTTATCATTATAGCTTGCATAACTAACACAATTAAAGAAACTCTATTATTAATATTATTTTATGCAGGAATTAGAACATTTAGTTATGGTATGCACGCTAAAAGTAGCTTAGCTTGCTGGATAGTATCTATTGCAATTTATAATGGATTACCATACTTAATCGTTAATACTAATATTCCAAACTATTTAGGATATATTATCTTAGGAATTGCATTTATATCAATGTTATTATGGGCACCCGCCGATACACCTAAAAAACCATTAATAAGAAAAAATCAAAGATTAAAATGCAAAATAATTTCAATGATTGTTATTGGAATTTATACTTTAATATATTTTTTGAATGATATACCTGTTATTAATAACGCATTAATTTATGCTCTATTAATCCAAATTATATTTATTAATCCAATAACATATAAGCTTACAAAAACGCAATTTAATAATTATAAATATTATAAAAAAAATTAATTTTGGTTTAAATGATTTAATATATATTTAAACAAATTTAGTAGTAAAGGAGGTAAAATAATGTTAGAAATGTTAGCAAACTTATTAAGTGGAGCTGCTAGTGCATCAACTGCTACTCCATATACAATTTGGCTTTTTTGGGATGAACCAAATTGCCCCGAAGAATTAATATAATTTATAAAGTTATGACACTTAAAACTAAGGAGTGATAAATTTTTTCATCACTCCTTTTAAAATTATATAAAGTTTAAAAAAAATATTGCGGTCTAAAGTGAAGTCACTGAAAAAGTAACAAAATAAAAAATTGATATTTAGAATTTGTTTCTATTTATCAATTTTTTTGTTTAATTTTTAAAATG
>CASEOP010000011.1 GCA_949289505.1 uncultured Mycoplasmatota bacterium | reverse complement strand
TGGGTTCTGTGAGGGGCAATGAGACAACCCTCTCACTAAGAAAAGAAAGAGAGGTGGAGTCGAGACTTGTCTACTCGACATATTATGTTAGTACCATTAAAAATTGTAACTGAATATAGTTTACTTAAAAGTACCATTAAAATAGATGGTTTAATAGAATTTTTAAAACAGCATAATATTACAAGCTGTGCTATATGTGACAATAACTTATATGGCATAATGGAGTTTTTTACTAAGCTTAATAAAAATCATATAAAACCCATTATTGGATTAGAAGTAAATATAGAAAATTATCCAATATATTTATATCCCACCAATAATGATGGATATAAGAATCTACTAAAAATACACACTTTAAAACAAACAAATAAACTAAAATTTGATATTTTAACTCAATATTTACATAACATAAAAATAGTATTACCCTATAATAGCTATGAACTATTACCTCGATTTCCCGAGGCCTACTTATCATATCAAAATGACACAGAAAAGATTGAATGTTTATTAAAAACCAATAAATATGTTTTTATTCGTGAAGCTAAATGTTTATTAAAAGAAGATACCAAGTACTTAAAATATTTAGAAGCAATTGAGAAAGGTTGCAGTGAAAAAGACGTATCAAATAATTATGATTATAATTATTTAAATATATTAATAAAACAAGAAGATGAAGAAAGTACAATTAATTTTATTAAAGATATTAATTTAGAAATTAATAAGCCAGGTAATTACATTCCAATTTACAATAAAAATATAGATTCATTTAAATATTTATCAAATTTAGCCGAAAAAGGTTTAAAAAAACGCTTAAATAATAAAGTACCCGAAATTTATATTAATAGATTAAATTATGAATTACAAGTTATAAAAAAAATGGGATTCACTGATTACTTTTTAATAGTATATGATTACGTATTATATGCTAAGAAAAATAATATTTTAGTAGGTCCAGGAAGGGGTAGTGCAGCCGGTTCCCTAGTAAGTTATTCTATAGGTATAACTGAAGTTGATCCACTAAAATACAATTTGCTATTTGAACGTTTTTTAAACCCTGAACGAATTACTATGCCCGATATTGACATAGATTTTGAATACACCAAACGTGCTGAAGTTATTAATTACGTAAAAGAAAAATATGGCTCTAAAAAAGTAGCCCCTATAATAACTTTTGGCTCTCTTGCAAGTAAACAAGTTTTAAGAGATGTTGGTCGTATTTTTTCACTTGATATAAAAGTTTTAGATAATCTAGTTAATTTAATAGATGTTAAACTTAGTTTAGAAAAAAATGCTGAAAGAGAAGAAATAAAAAGTGTTTTAAAGCAATCTCAAATTTTATCCACTATTTATAATATAGGGGTAAAATTAGAAGGTTTGAAAAGACATATATCTACCCATGCCGCCGGTATAGTCATATCAAATACGGACTTAGACGAAATAATTCCTTTGCATTTAAGTTCCAATGCTTATATTACAGGTTGTACCATGGAATATTTAGAACCCTTAGGTTTACTAAAAATGGACTTTTTAGCTTTAAGAAATTTAACTATAATTAAAAATGTTTTAGATTTAATTGAAAAAGAAACCCAAAAAACTATAAATTTAAATCAAATAGACTTAAACGAAAAGGAAGTATACAAACTCTTTTGCGACTCTGATACCGAAGGTATATTTCAATTTGAAAGTAGTGGTATGAAAAATCTTCTCCAAAAATTAAAGCCAACAAATTTTTCGGATTTAGTAGCAAGCATAGCTCTTTTCCGCCCAGGACCTATGAATAATATTGACTCCTATATTAAAAGAAAAAATGGTTTAGAAAAAGTTGAATATATTATTCCTGATTTAGAAAATATTTTAAAAGAAACATATGGAATTATTGTTTATCAAGAACAAGTTATGCAAATATTAGTTCAAATAGGGGGATACAGCTATGCCCAAGCAGATAACATAAGACGAGCCATGTCCAAGAAAAAAGAAGAAATTATTAAAGCTGATAAAGCTTATTTTATCGAAAGTGCCCAAAAAAGAGGCTATCAAAAAGAATTAGCTATTAAAATATATGATTTAATTTTAAAGTTTGCTAATTATGGCTTTAATAAAGCCCATTCAGTATCTTATGCTTTAATTGGCTATCAAATGGCTTATTTAAAAGTAAAATATCCTTTTTACTTTTTAATGAATCTTTTAAACATGAGCCTAGGAAGTGAAATAAAAACCAAGGAGTATATTGAAGAAGCAAGAAAAAAAGACATCAAAATTTTAAAACCTGACATAAATTTATGTAGTAATACATATATAAACATTAATAATTATTTAATGTTACCCTTAGGAAGCGTTAAAAATCTAGGTTCTACAGCCTCTACTTCTATTTTAGAAGAAAGAGCTAAAAATGGTATTTATACTAGTTATTTAAATTTTATAACTCGCATATATGGTAAAAGCAATAATAAGAAAACTATAACATCTTTAATTGATGCTGGAGTATTAGACTGTTTTAATCTAACTAAAAAAACAATGATAGAAAATCTAGATATTGCCATTAATTATGCTAGTTTAATTACTGAGTTAGATGAGGCGTTCGTAACAGAGCCACTGATTAAAAACTATCAAGAATATGATGATGATATATTAAGAACAAAAGAACTAAATTCTTATGGTTTTTATATTGCCAATCACCCTGTAAGCAAATATAATGATAAGGGTATTATGAAATTAGTTGATATTAAACAAAATTTTAATAAAGTAGTAAAATGTGTAGTTTTAATTGAAAATATAAAAAGTATTAAAACTAAAAAGCAAGAAAATATGGCATTTATCACGGCAAGTGATGAAACCAAAGAGGCAGAATTTATTTTATTTCCTAATGGGTATAATCTAATTAATAATATCAAACATAATGATATTGTAATTATTCAAGGTTTAGTAACCAAAAGATTTGATACTTATCAAATTACTATCAACACAATAAAGAAAGTAGTAGGTGAAAATAATGCATAATATTGATTTATTTTTTAAAAGTATTAATTTTACGTTTGAAAATCCATTATTTAAAGAAATTGTAATAGAAAAAGTTGTTTTAAACAAAAAAAGTGAGGTTTTCACCGTCTATTTACGTGCCCCAAAAGTTATTCCAATTGAGGATATTGATCTTTTATTTAAAGCAGCGGAAAATAAAATAAACAATGAGTATGCTTGTCGTATAATAATAAGTTATGATGAAATAACTTCAGATGACATATTAAATTATGCAAGAGTTATAGTTAAACGCTTAACAGAAAAAAAGCCTTCATTAATAAACTTATTAGAAACCAAACCCATTATTGATGATGATATTATTATTTTTGAGGTAATGAGTAAAACGGAAGAAGAAAATATAAAAAAAGAAGAAGGAAATATTCGCAAAGTTTTAAATGAATATGGCTTAAAAGACTATTTTATTACGACTAAATTAAACGAAGAAAAGCGAAAAGATATTGAAGAAGAACTAAAAGAGGTTCAAGCGCCAATTGCCTATAAAGAAGAAATAAAAGAATATATACCAGGTAATATAATTATTGGTAAAGCTATTACCAAAGAAAAAGTAGATATTAAAGCAATAGAAAATGTTGGCCGTAACATTACAATTGAAGGTTATATTGAATCAATCTCAGTTTTAGAAAGAGAAAATATTAATATTATAACATTAAGCATAAATGATAATACTAAAAGCATTATAGGAAAAACATTCCATAAAGACAAAGAAGAATACCAACAATTAAAAAACAGTTTAAAAGAAGATGAATGGTATCGTTTAAATGGAAATATAGACTTTGATTCTTACTCAAAATGTTTAGCTATGAGTATTAGAAACATAGAAAAAATTGATAATCGCGAAATAATTATTCCTCAAAACGAAAATCCTGATATTATTTTAGGAAACCATGTAGATAATGAGTTAACAGCCTTAGAAAATGTTTTAGGTGCTATGGAAAATGTTACCGTTGAAGCTTATGTATTTGGTGATGAATTATTAGAAAAGGATACTATTAATATAATGACTTTAAAAATAAGTGACAATACTAACAGTCTTTTAGCTAAAGTTTTTAAGAAAAATAAAAAGGAATTTGCGCTTATCAAAAATGGTATCAAAAGTGCAATTAAAAAAGGCAAATGGTTTCGTTTAAATGGTAACGTTGAATTTGACAACTATTCTCATGAATTAGTTTTACAATTATGGAATATTGAAATAATTGATTCAAAAGAAGAGAAAATAAGTGATGATGCGCCTACCAAAAGAGTTGAACTTCATACTCATACAATGATGAGTACCATGGACGGGGTAATTGAAGCTAAGTCGTTAGTTAAACATGCTATAAAGTTAGGCCATAAAGCTATAGCTGTAACAGATCATAATGCCGTTCAAGCTTATCCTGATTTATTTCATGCAGTATGTGACATAAATAAAGGTAAAACAGGTGATGAACGCTTTAAAGTAATATATGGAACTGAGTTAAATGTAGTAAACGATGACATTGACTTTATTTATAATTTAAAAGAATATAGTTTATTAAATCAAGAATATGTTGTTTTTGATACTGAAACTACAGGTTTTTATGTTGGGCAAGATCAAATGATTGAAATCGGTGCTGTAAAAATCAAAAATGGTGAAATAACTGATCGGTTTGATGAATTTATTGACCCAAATAGACCTTTACCTCAAAAAATAACGGAATTAACATGTATTACTGATGAAATGCTAAAAGGCCATGATAATGAAGAAGAAGTAACAAAACGTTTTCTTGCTTGGACCGGTGATTTACCGATGGTAGCGCATAATGCTAAATTTGATATTGGCTTTATTAATGCGGCTTGTACCAAATACAATTTAGGTGAATTTACTAATACGGTTTTAGATACGATGAGTATGGCTAGAATGTTACACCCTGAATGGCCTAATCATAAACTTACAACTTTAGTTAGAAGATACAAAATAGAGTGGGATGAAGATGCCCATCATAGAGCAGATTATGATGCCGAAGGAACTGCCCATGCTTTTCATAAAATGTGTGAGGAATTAGATTCAAGAAATATTGAAACAACCACTAAACTATTTAATTCAGTTGATATAAATGAATTAATTAAATTTTCTTTTCCTTTCCATTTATGTTGTTTAGTAAAAAATAAAACAGGCCTAAAAAATTTATTTAAGATAATTAGTTATGCGAATACTACTTATTTATTTAAAAATAGTGAACCCAAACTTCCTCGCGGTGAATTAAAAAAATTAAGAGAAGGCTTGTTAATTGGCAGTGGTTGTATAAATGGTGAAATATTTGAACAAGCCAAAACTAAAGATGATGAAGAACTAGGAAGCTTAATGCGTTTTTACGATTATATCGAAGTGCAACCCATAAAGGCCATGAAACATTTATTAGATATGGAATCTAGTGGCTTTAAAACGGTAAAAGACTTAGAAGAACATTTAAAAAAAATAATTAGAGTAGCTCATGATGCTGGAAAAATAGTCGTTGCCACCAGTGATGCCCACTATTTAACACCTAATGATAAAATTTATCGTGACATAATAATTGCTCAAAAAACTAATGGTAAGCTTCACCTCTTAAATAGAAGGGGAATAAATACTCCTGATATGCATATTAGAACAACTAATGAAATGTTAGAAGAGTTTTCGTTTTTAGACCAAGGCTTAGCTTATGAAATAGTTGTAACAAATCCAAACAAGATTGCCGACATGATTGAAGAAGTTGAAGTCATAATTCAAACTGGTGGGGTCCCATTTTCACCTAAAATAGAAAATTCAATTGAAACCGTTACGCAATTAGTATATGATAAAGCAAGCAAATGGTATGGGAATCCCTTGCCTATAAATATTGAAGAACGAATATCTAAAGAATTATATGGTGATAGTGTTTTAGAAAGCGTTAGAAAAAAATTAATGAGAATGGAAGGGCTAGAAGGGGAAGAACTAACTAAAAAAGCATTTAAACTTCTTCATGAGACTATCTTAAAAGGAATAGATGAAGTAAAAAGCGTCGTTAAAGAAGAATTAATCATAAAATTACAAAGTGAGCACAATGATACTATAAAAGATTTAGAAGAAAAACTAAGCAATTTAGAAGGGGAAGAAAAAGCTAATATTGAAGAAGAATTAAATAAAGCTAAAAACACTAATCCCTTAGAAGATATAGACAAAAAAGTAAAAAAATCTTTAGGTGGAATAATAGGTGGAGGGTTTGACGTTATATATTTAATAGCTCAAAAACTTGTTAAGAAAAGTAATGATGATGGCTTTTTAGTAGGCTCACGTGGTTCTGTCGGTTCAAGTTTTGTTGCCACAATGATGGGTATAACTGAAGTAAATGCCTTACCTCCCCATTATCGTTGTAAAAATTGTTGTCATAGTATTTTTGAAGATGAAAATAATATTCCATTAGGAAGCACTTATAAAAGTGGCTTTGATTTACCCGATTTAAATTGTCCTAAATGTCAAACTCCAATGACTAAGGACGGTCAAGACATGCCTTTTGCCACTTTCTTAGGCTTTAATGCCGACAAAGTACCTGATATTGATTTAAACTTTTCGGATTTAAACCAAGCAGCTGCTCACGATTATACAAAAGTATTATTTGGCGTTGATAATGTTTATCGTGCCGGTACTATTGGTACAGTTGCCGAAAAAACAGCTTTTGGTTTTGTTAGAGGTTATGCTGAACAAAAGGGAATAGTTTTAAATAATCCTGAAATAGAACGGCTTGCCAAAGGGTGTACCGGAGTTAAAAGAACAACCGGTCAGCATCCAGGAGGAATAGTAGTTATTCCAGGCTACATGGACGTTTTTGACTTTACACCATTTCAGTATCCAGCCGAAGATATAGATGCTGCATGGCGCACAACTCATTTTGATTATCATGCCATCGATGAAGACGTTTTAAAACTAGATATTTTAGGTCATACTGATCCAACCCAACTTAGAATGATTCAAGATTTAACCGGCATCGATGTTACAACCGTTCCAATGGATGACAAAGAAACTATGGGTATCTTTTTATCCCCAGAACCGCTTGGTGTCACAAAAGAACAAATTATGAATGAAACTGGAACGCTTGGTGTACCAGAGTTTGGAACTCCATTTACAATAGGAATGCTTATTGATACTAAACCTAAAACTTTTGCTGAATTAATAAAAATTTCAGGCCTTTCGCATGGAACTGATGTTTGGCTTGGCAACGCTCAAGAATTAATCAGAAATAATATTGTTCCCTTTAGTGATGTTATAGGTTGTCGTGATGATATAATGGTATATTTAATGTATAATGGTATGGAACCTATTAAAGCTTTTAAAATAATGGAATTTGTCCGTAAAGGTAAAGCTAGCAAAGATCCTGAAGGATGGGCAAAGTTTAAAAAAGAAATGGAAAATGCTGGTATAGCTGGTTGGTATATCAATTCTTGTGAAAAAATTAAATATATGTTTCCCAAAGCCCATGCTGCTGCCTATGTTATGAGTGCTTTTCGTATAGCTTATTTCAAAGTTCACATGCCAGGTATATACTATGCTACATATTTTTCAACTCGTTTTGATGATTTTGATTTAGAAACAATGGTAAAAGGATATGATGCTATAAAAGCTAAAATGAATGAAATCATAAATAAAGGATATAATGCTACCAATAAGGAATCAAGTGTTTTAGAAACCTTAAAATTAAGCTTAGAAGCAACTGCTAGAGGCTTTAAGTTTGGCAATATTGATATTGAAAAAAGTGATGGTAAAAACTTTGTTTTAGCTGAAGATGGTATTACACTTATATGTCCATTTAGAGCTTTAGATGGACTTGGTGACAGTGTTGCTAAAAAAATTATTGAAGAACGCAACATTAAACCATTTTATAGCATAGAAGATTTTCAAAATCGCGGTCATGTTAATGCTACAACCGTTGACAAACTAAGAAGTTTAGAAGTATTTGGCAATTTACCTGAAACTTCCCAACTAAGTTTGTTTGATTTTTAACAGTTCAATAAAATTGAGCTGTTTTAATTTATAATTTTTTAAAATTTTAAAAAATTATTATTTTCTTTGACAATTTTTTTAATTCCTAAGTTTTATAATTATTATGGTGATAATATATGATTATATATATTGATTTATTACTTATAATAAATTTCTTATTTGATGTATTATTATTATTAACTATAAATGTTGTCTTAAAAAGATATACTTCTTTAAAAAAAATATTTATAGCATCTATATTTGGTGAAATAACTCTCATAAGTTTAATTATTCCTTTTTCAAGTTTTACTTTATTTTTAATAAAAATAATATTAGGCACCATTATGATTATAATCGCTTTTGGTTACAAAAACATCAAATACACTTTATACAACTTATTATATCTTTATATGTTAAGTACAATATTATCAGGTTTTATTTATTATTTAAATATAGAATTTAACAGCAATTGTCTTATGTTTATCATTATAAGTCCTATAATACTTTATATTTTTATTAAGAGTACCAAAGCTTTAATAGAAATCAAAAATTATTATTATAAAATAAAAATAGTCCTAAATGATGGGGAAGAACTATTACTTACTTCTTTTCTAGATACAGGCAATAAACTAATAGACCCCATAACTAATAAGCCTATTATTTTAATAAACAAAAAGAAAATAAAAAGTAATATAAACATTAGAAGTCCTATGTTTGTACCCTATAATGCTTTAAACAATCATGGTTTACTAGAATGTATTAAACCAAAATACATAATTATTAATAATAAAAAACTTAATAATTATTTAATTGGTTTAAGTGAAAAGTCATTTAAATTAAATGGTGTTGAATGTTTATTAAATTACAAAATATTGGAGGATATATGATAAATAAAATATTATTATGGCTAAAAAGCAGATACAATGAATGTTTTTTTGTGGGTTCAACTGATAAATTACCACCACCACTTGATGAAGCAATTGAAAGAGATGCTATTATAAAAGCGGGAAAAGGGGATATTAATGCTAAAAACATGCTTATTGAACATAATTTAAGATTAGTTGTTTTTTTAGCCAAAAAATATGAAAATACTGGCTATGATATTGAGGACTTAGTAAGCATTGGTTCCATTGGTTTAATCAAAGGAATAAATACTTATAAATTAGATAAAAATATTAAACTTGCCACTTATGCATCTCGTTGTATTTCTAATGAGATATTAATGTTTTTAAGAAAAAATAAAAAAAGAAAAGGTGAAGTAAGCTTTGAAGATGCTCTAAATTATGATTCTGAAGGAAACGAATTACATTTAGAAGATATATTAGGAACAGATATAGACTATGTTCCCAACGAATATGAAAAAAATTTAAATAAGGAAATTTTAAACCAAGAAATTAAAACTTTAGATGCAAGAGAAAAAGAAATAATGACTTTAAGATATGGACTTAATAATACTCAGGAATATACGCAAAAAGAAGTAGCTGAAAAACTAGGCATATCTCAAAGTTATATATCACGTATTGAAAAAAAGGTTATAAAAAAATTAAAGCAAACTATGAAATTATAGTTTGCTTTTAAATTATTCTAACCCGGTATCAACCTGAGGTTTAGAGTTATCTATTTTATTATCATCATTATTTGGCTTAAGCATATCACTAATATTACTATCTACATTTGCTTTTACGTTAATAGTTAAACCACTACTCATATTATCTTTAAAAATACTATATGCTGATTTAACTACAAAAGTATATTCTTCGCCAGGTGTAGCTGTATAAGTATAATAATTATTGTTGGTATAACCAAGACTTATTAAATTGCCAGTACTATCTTTTAAATAAACTTGATAACCAATTGTTCCAATATAAGTATTATTATAATTAATTCTATTTTGATAAAATTCTTCAGCATATTTATTATAGTAATTACTAAAATATCCATTATAATATTCTTCTAAATAAGTTGGATTAATATGATCAGGGGTTTCAATTGCATCCCAAGTAATTTTTATTGTAGTACCATCATAAGTTGATTTGCCATTAGAAGGATTACTTAATGCACTAAATCTTGTTGATACTTCCGTAGGTTCATATCCAGCTTTAAACAATTCCGTAACTTTTAAACTACTAGGAGTATATTCACTAGCAAGTTGTAAAGGATAAGTACCAAGCTCAATTGTTGCTGATACAACTCCGCTAGGTTGTTTAAATTTTGAACCTGTTTTATATATTCTTTTAGCAACAGCGGCCATTATTTGACGTCTAGGATTATAACCGGTATTACTTGTTAAATAACCTTCCGTCAGTTTATCATATCCAAACCATAACGCTATTGCATAATCAGGAGAATAAGTAATATTCCAATGGTTTGGAGTAGCATTAGTTGGAATTCCTAATTCATGAGCTGACTTACTATCAATAGTTGATGTACCACCTTTAGCCGCTATATTTGTACCACTAATGCTAAAGTTTCCACCAACACCACTAACCCCAGCATCAACCAATATATCAGTTATCATATAAGCTGTTTCTTCACTCATAACTCTTTCTTGTTCAATTGGTCTGATATATTCTTCTTCTGTTTCAGTATAAATTATTTTTGTATAAGCATACGGTTCTATATAAATGCCACCTCTACCAAAAGCCGCATATGCTGCTGACATACTAAGAGGATTAGATCCTCCAGCTCCACCTAAACCAGCAGACTCATATAATTCTTCGCCATAATTAATTCCTAAACTACTAGCAAAATCAGCAATTTTATCTAATCCAACTTCATCAGCCACTTGTTGAAAGGCTTCTATAGCCGGTACATTTCGTGAATTTATTAAAGCTCTACGCATTGTAATTTCTCCCCAATAAGTTCTATCCGAGTTAACTACAGAACCACCCTTGGTATAAGTCCACGGCCTATCAAGAAATAAACTACCAGTTGAACCATTTAAATATTCAATGTAAGGCCCGTAATCAAAAATAATTTTAGCTGTACTACCAATATGATTTTGAATACCTCTATATTCCAATCCCACGGCTCTATTTGTACCCATAGCAGCATAATTTCTTCCGCCAGATAGGGCTAATACAGCACCATTTTCCGTGCTTGTAACTGCCATACCAAATTGCACTTTTTCTGTTGCAAACTTATATAATTCTCCCGTTTCTAATAAATATAGAGTTTCTTGGATATTTGGATCAATTGTTGTATATATTTCCATCGATACATTTCTTGGATCATCTCCCGTTTCTTTTTCTACTTGAAGCATTAAATAATCAATAAATGCTTGATACATATTTAAACTACCTTCATTAGTATGATTTACTAGTAGACTTTTAACAGGAACAGCCTCAGCAAATTCTTTTTCTTCTTCTGTTATATATCCATGTCTAACCATTAAATTTAATACAGTACTACGACGATTAGTTGCTCCTTCAGGATTAGTATAAGGATTATATAATGAAGGGTTATTAAACATACCTACAAGTAAGCTTGCTTCTGCTAAAGTTAAATCCGCTACTGACTTACCAAAATAATATTGACTTCCTTGTTCAACTCCGTTAATTGAAGCATAGTTAGTTGACCCACCACCAAGCCATTGACTATTTAAATAAAACTCAATAATTTCTTCTTTCGTATAACTAGCTTCCAATTTAAATACTGCCATATAAATATCAGTGAATTTTCGAACAATACCTTTAATACCGCTTGTAAGTGATGGATCAGTATAAGTATTTTTTATTACTTGCATTGAAAGGGTAGAAGCCCCACCTGCATCCTGACCAGCAATTTGACCTAAACTAGCTCTAATAAATCTTGCCGCATCAAATCCATTATGTTGGAAAAATCTTGAATCTTCTGTCGCAATTAAAGCATCAATTAATACTTGGGGTAAATCACTATAAGTGACTAATTCAACATTTTCGTTTCCAATTCTAGTAAGTTCATCGCCATTAATATCATATAAGACAGTAGGCTCTTTCGTATAAAGTTCCTTAGCCACAAAATCAGGAGAAGTAATAATTATAAATAAAGCAAAAGCTAAAATGCCAGAAGCAATAATAATACCCAAACTTATTAAAATAATTAATATAGTATTTTTAACTCTTCCTTGTCTTTTTTTACTTTTCCTTTCGCCTGTATCTTTTTTCTTCACCTTAATTTTTGGTATTTTCAAAACTATCAACTCCTTCATAAGCTATATCAATCCCTTTTAAATAATCAATACCAATATTATAATTAAATTTAAGAATCGTCCCTAATTTTACAATAACATCAAAAGGTATACTTTTTCGCTCATTATTTTTTATAAATTCCAATAAATCACTGCCTTTAAACAAAAAATATTCTTCATTCATACTAATAATCAAAAAAGCAATTCCTCCATGTCTAATAATATTTTCTATGTGTTTTATTTGGTGAGGATGAATATTATTAAGTGGAAAACTAGTTTTAGCATGACATTCTTTCGCATCAAACTCAATATATTTTCCCTTATAAACACCATTATAATCAAGAGTAGAAGGCTCTTTAAAATAAGCTTTATTAATTACTGCCCCATTTTTATAAAGAACGTCAACTACTCCAATAGGCGTTGGTTTCTTATAAATTACAGCCATATCATGTTCTAAATAATATTTACAGGCATCATTAATAAGACTTTCTAAATCCATACCTCTATTCTTATAACTTATTTCTTTTTTATATTTCTTTTTTATGTTGTTAGGATACAACATACTCTTCACCCTTAATTAATTATACTATAATACCCCTAAAATATCTACCAATAAACCTTATTTTACTATCAATTTACAACCCTAAAATATTTAATTTCTAAAATCCATATTTACACTCCATTTTACAATAATTGACAAATAACATAAATAGATTGACAAAATCCTTTAAAAAATATTATAATTAATTTGTGTTAAGGATGTGATAAAGTGTATAGTGATAAAATTTATTTAACTCCCCAAGAAATACTTGATAAAGAATTTAAAATTGATGCTAGAGGCTATCGCCCTCAAGAAGTAGATAAGTACTTAGATATGGTAATCAGAGACTATACAGAGTTTATTAACATTATAAAAAGAAATGAACATGAAATCAAAAACTTAACTGAAGATAATGCTAAACTTAAAGCGGAAATTCGTTCTTTAAGAGAGCAATTAACGGCTAGTGAAACAACCAGTAATTCATCACCTAGCAATGTTGACTTATTAAGAAGAATAAGCCAATTAGAAAAAGTTGTTTTTGGTAAATACGAATAATAATATTCGGACAAATGCTGCATAGATATTATGTAGAGGAAAGTCCATGCTCACACAGTCCTGAAATGGCTGTAGTGTTCGTGCTTAGGGAAAAAATAACCTAAGGTAGCTAAAGCTAACGGCAGGAAAAAACTCTAAAAGCTTATAGCTCATGAGTATATCCTATAAAGTGCCAAAGTGACGAAGAAATCGGAAACGATGGAAGTGGAACGCGGTAAACCCCACGAGTGAGAAATCCAAAATATGGTAGGAGAGCTTTTACAAAAGAAAAGAAATGGCGTAAAGGTCTAGTATTAACTAGAAGATAAATATTTGTCGCCCCTTATGGGGAACAGAACATGGCTTATGAATATTATTTATTTAAAAAGAAGGAGTGAAGAAAACCTTGAATAGTATAGGGAGTATGTTAAAAAATACTCGAGAACAATCAGGGGTTAGTCTTGAAGAAGCAAGTGAAGACTTAAATATTAGTGTTAATTATTTGCTTAATATTGAAGATGGCAAAATAGGTTGTTTTAAAGATATATTTGCCTTAAAAGACTACATTAGTAGTTATGCTAAGTATCTTGGCTTAGACAGTGATAAATTAATTGATGAATTTAACGAGTATATGTTTGAATATACCTCGAAGATTCCTATTAAAGAAATAGAAAAAATAGCTAAGAAAGATGCTAAAGAAGAAACGAGTAAAATTATAAGCCCGTACACAAGAAAGCCACGAAAACATAATAACGCATATTATATTGGAATATACATAGTTATATTTTTATTAGTTATTTTGGCTATAGTATGGAGTGTTAAACAAATTACAATTGATAATCATGTAACAAGTGAAATAGGTTACGTAAGATTTTAGGAGGAAATATGAATTTACCAAACAAATTAACATTAGGAAGAATTATTGTTGCTATTTTTATTTTAATTATGTTAGTTATTCCATGGTATAACTTAGGAATAAATTTTCCAACATTTAATGTAGCTGGAAAAATAATTGTTGATTCAAAATATATTATAGCAGGCATATTATTTGTTGCAGCTGCTTTAACCGACTTTTTAGATGGTCACATTGCTAGAAGTAGAAATTTAGTTACTGATTTTGGCAAAGTAATGGATGCTATAGCCGATAAAGTCTTAGTAAACGGCCTACTTATAATTTTAGCTTATGATGGCTTTATAAGTATAGCCATTCCTGTAATAATAATAACTCGTGATATCTTTGTTGACTCATTTAAAATGGCAAGTGGTAAAAAAGGAAAAGTAGTCGCCGCCTCTTATATGGGTAAAGCTAAAACAATGTGTATGATGATTGGTATGACTTTAACAATGTTTTACAATTTACCGTTTGAATTAATTGGTATCAATGTAGCTTATGCCTTAATCATAATTGCCACTATCTTATCAGTCATAAGTGGTTGTCAATATTATCATAATACAAAAGATACATTCAAAGTAAAATAAAAGCCCTAAAAAGCTTTTTTAATTTTCAAAATAGGGAGGTTATATGAAATTAAAAATTAAACTATATTTTTTAACTAATAATTACCCAGCTTTAAAAAATTTATTATTCTGGGATAATAATACTATTAAATTATTAACTAAAAACGAAATTGCAAAATTACTAGACTATTCTCTAAAAAATCAAGAAAGAATTTTACCCTTAATTATTTTAACTGAACTAGTATTAGAAGATGATCATGATTTTAGTATAAAAGAAATTTTAAAATATTTAAGTGCTTTCTTCCCAGCTATTTTAAAAAATCCCGTTTTAATTTATAACTATGCTAAATTATTATCAACTAACCCGCAAAAAAATGCTCCAATTATAAACAAAATAAAAGATTATAATCTAAACAGTGATTTAACAGATTTAACTTTATTTATATTTAGTCTTGATGGATTTTATGATGAACGAATAGTAGAAAAAATCATAAAAAGTCAAAATATTCATTATATTTATACTTTACTTAAAGACATAAATATATCTGAAACCCAAAATATATTAGAAAGATATTTAAAAACCATTCCTGAGCAATATGATATTTATTCTTTATCCAAGATTTTATTAGAGTATCCCGTTTTATTTGAAATATTTCTAAATGTTATCTTAAAATCAAATATTGATAATGAAACAAAAAGTGCTTATTTATTATCTACCCTTAAAGGAACTAATAAAACCCTATTAAAAGAAAGAATAATTGCATCGATAATTGAACTAAATTCCTTATTAACCATTAATGATTTAATGCAAGTATTAACTAGCGAAGAACAAACTAAATTATCTAAAAAGTATTTAGAAACTAAAAATGATTCAGCTATCTTTTCTTTAGCTTGTACAACTAATTGCTCTGAAACAAAAAAATTAATTGATTATATTTTCCCTAAACTTAATTATTGTGATATAATTAAGTTAATAATCAATGTAAAAAGTACTTATTTAAATTACATTTTTAAAAAGATTATTCAAGAAAAAAGACAAATGTATCTAAAAATATTAAATGAATTATATTTAATTGGTTCTAATAAGTACATAGATATGATATTATTTATTAGCAAAAATAAATTAGAAAGTTTATTTGATATAAATATTATAAGAAGATTAAAGTGTTTTACTAGAAAATCTAAAAATAATTTACCAAAAAAAAGAATTTTAAAAAAATAATTAAAATTATAGGAGTATAAGCATGAAACTAAAAAATAGAATAGTAGAAGATTTAGTGTTTAAAAGTTACTTAGATGAAGTAATGAAAAAAAAGAAATATCTAAAAATGAATAGATATATCCAACATGGTAATACATCATGTCTCCTTCACAGTATAGCAGTAGCTTATTTTTCTTACCGCCTATGTAAAACTTTTAAAATAAAAGTTCACGAAAAAGAATTAATAAGAGGAGCACTTCTTCACGACTATTTTTTATATGATTGGCACGCTAAATATAATCCTACCAAAAATGTTGGTTTACATGGAAGAATTCATCCAACTATTGCCTTATATAATGCAAGTAAAGATTTTAATATAAATGAAATTGAAGCAGATATTATTAAAAAGCACATGTTTCCTTTAACTTTTACTCCCCCTAAATACCGTGAAAGCATCATAGTGAGCCTCGTTGATAAAGCATGTAGTATCTATGAAGTATTTAGTAAGCAAGCTTATTTAGAAATGGTTATAAAAATTAAAGCTAATAAAAAAGAAAGAAGAATAATTTCTAAGCGTATAAACCTATATAATTAGGTTTTTTTCATATCTAATAAGCATAAAATTATATAGGTGATTTTATGCATATAAAAAAAATTTTACAAAATTTTTTATATGATCAAGAATATTTTATATCTTTATTTCAAAATTCTCTCCACATATATAATTATGAAGAATTATTAATTTTAAGTGAAACATATATAGAGATAAAATTAGATAAATTTATCATTTGTATAGATGGCTTAAACTTAACAATCGTTAGTATGGATAAACGTGAACTATTAATCAAAGGTACTATTAATAATTTGAGGTTAAAAAGATGAAACACTATATATTAATTAGGATAAAAACAACTAGTAAAACAAGCCTATTATTAAAATTAAATAAGTTAAATGTTGAAATAAATAATATAATTTATGAAAAAAATTACTTAAAATGCCAAATATTAGCCAAAGACTTAAAACGTCTAAAAAAGTATTTAATCAGTTATGAAGTAGAAATAATTGATGAAACGGGATTTTATAAAATAAAAAAAGAATTAAAAAGAAATAGTTTAATCATAACAAGTATCATATTTGCTACCATCATATTTCTTATCTTATCAAATATAATAGTTAAAATAAACATTATTCACGAAAATAGCTATTTAAGAGATTTAATAAAAAATGCTTTAGAAGAAAAGGGCGTGACGAGACTAGGCTTTAAAAAAAGTTATGATGAATATGAGAAAATCATAACTAGTATAAAAGAAGAATATAAAGATTTAATTGAATGGTTAGAGATTGATGTTGAAGGCATGATTATTAATGTTCGCGTTGAAGAAAGAATAATTAACGATTATACCAAAGATTACAACACTTGCCACATAATAGCTAATAAGTCTGGAATAATAAAAAGCATAACAACTAAAATCGGAGTAACTGAAGTATCCGTAAATGATTATGTAAACAAAGGGGATATATTAATTAATGGCAGTATCAAACTAAATGATGAAGTAAAAGCAAATGTTTGTGCTAGTGGTTCTGTTTATGCTGAAGTATGGTATAACATCAAAGCAAGTATACCTTTGCTTGAAGAAAAAAGTTATGATACAGGCAAAATGCGCTTTAATATCATGGTAAAAAAGGGTGCAAACGAAACAATAATTTTAAAAAGTAGGATTAATACCACCAAAAGAGTTGAAAATATATATTTATTTAAAATCTTTGGTTATGAATTTTATTTACAAAAAGAATATGAAATAAAAAGTAAAACATATACTTACACCGAAAGTGAGGGAACAAGCAAAGCAATAAAATTAATTAGGGAAAAACTGGCTTTAAAACTAGATAATTTTGAAAGTGTTCTTGAAGAAAAAGTATTGCAAAAAGAGGTAAAAAATAATAATATATATATAGATATGTTTGTAGCTGTAAAAGAACAAATAGGAGTTAAAGAATACTTCAAAGAATCTAGGAGTGATACTAATGATGAAAGTAATAATGAATATATTAACTGAATCAATTGATAAAATGTGGCCTATGCTTACTATCTTTTTAGTAGTTATTGCCGTTGTTAGAATAGCGGCTATAAAAAATAACAATGAAAAACTTATCTTTTATAAAGAATTTACTAATTTACTATTTATAATTTATATTTTATTATTATATGAACTTTTAACTAGAGCAGAATTAAATACCGTAAGAGGTTATAATTTAGTGCCATTTACGGAAATGTTTCGCTACCAAATAGGTTCATCATCATTTTATTTAAATGTTATTGGAAATATTGCTATCTTTATTCCTTTTGGTTATTTAATATCTACATATATTAAACCAAAAAGAATACTTCCCATATTAATAGTTAGTGTAATATCATCATCAACCGTAGAATTTGTTCAACTATGTATTGGTAGAAGTTTTGATATAGATGATATTATCTTAAATTCATTAGGAGCAATAATCGGTTTTTTAGTTTATGTTGCTTTAAATGCTATAAAAAAATATTTACCGGGAATATTCGGAAAGGATATAATTTATAATATTTTATGTTTAATTATTTTAGCAATTATGATATTATATTTACTTAGTCGAATGGGAGTTAATATAATATGAGAAAAACTTATGAAATAACGGATTTAGTAAATGTAAATTTTAAATATAATTATTTGCATAATGTTATAAAAAGAGTCTTAAAACATGAACATGTAAAAAAAGCATATTTTTCCATTATCTTTGTCGATTTAGAAGAAATACATAGAATAAACAAAGAATATCGTCACATAGATAAACCAACTGATGTTATATCTTTTGCGCTAGAAGATAATAAAGATAATATAAAAAATGAAATAAGAATACTAGGTGATATCTATATATGTATTCCCAAAATGATTGAACAAGCAAAAACTTACAAGCATAGTATTAAAAGAGAATTAAGCTTTTTAACAGTACATGGACTATTACATTTACTTGGTTATGATCATATGGTTAAAAAAGAAGAAAAAATTATGTTTGCGTTACAGGAGTTGATATTAAATGAAGCAAGAATTACCAAATAAAGAAGAAAAATTTGAAAGAGAAAAAATAAAAGTATATGGACCTATGCGTTTTTTTAAAAGTATAAAATATTCTTTAGATGGCTTATTTTATGCATATCGTTATGAACAAAGTTTATGGATACATGGCTTCGCTGTTTTACTAGCCGTTGTACTAGGTATAATTTTTCAAATAAAATTATCCGAATGGGCTATAATCTTTATTGCTTTAGGTATAATTTTAGCTCTAGAACTAATTAATACTGCCATTGAAGCAGCAGTTGATTTAACTACCACTAAAATACACCCTTTAGCTAAAATTGCTAAAGATTGTGGCTCTGCTGCAAGTTTTGTTATGTCTATTGTATCTATAGTTATAAGTTTATTTGTTTTTGGTCCATATTTATTGGACATAATTAAAGCATTATAATCAGGAGGTATTATGAAAAGTGGTTTTGTAAGCTTAATAGGTCGACCTAATGTTGGTAAATCTACTCTTTTAAATACTTTAATTAATGAAAAAATAGCTATAACAAGTAAAGTAGCCGGCACAACTAGAAATATAATTCAAGGCATTTACAATGAAAAAGATTACCAAATAGTATTTCTAGATACACCTGGAATCATTCGCCCTATAAATAAACTTGGTAAAATAACTAATAAGCAAGCTATGTCTTTAGTAAAAGATATTGACTGTTTATTATTTGTAGTTGATGCTAGTGCCGGTTTAGGAAAAGGAGATAAATTTATAATGGAAGTATTAAAAAAAACTGAATCTCCTGTCATACTAGTTTTAAATAAAATAGATAAAATAAGTAATGAAGATATACTATATAATATAACTGAATATAAAGACTTATATCCTTTTGCTGAAATAGTTCCTATATCAGCTTTAACTAAAGATAATGTTGCAAGGCTAATAGAAGTTATAAAAAAATATTTAAAAGATGATGTCTTATATTTCCCTCGAAACATGACAACTAGTAATAGTAAGTATTTCATGATTAGTGAAATAGTAAGAGAAAAACTTTTTGATGTTACCGTAGAAGAAATACCTCATAGTCTAACTTGTCATACTTCTTTTTATGAAGAAAAAAAAGATATTATAAATATTAATGTTGATATTATCGTTGATAGAGATACTATTAAAAAAATAATTATTGGTAAAAAAGGGGAAAGACTAAAAGAAGTAGGCTCAAAAGCTAGAATAGAACTAGAAGCTATGCTTGGTAAAAAAATATATTTAGAACTATATGTTAAAACTATAAAAAATTGGAAAGATAAAGAACGTTACATAAAAGATTTAGGCTTTTTAGATTATTAATGAATAAAATTCATAATATTATCTCATAATTAAAATAGAAAGGTAAAGATATTATGAATAAAAAGGAAGCCTGGAAAAAATTTCAAAAATCAGGAAAGATAGAAGATTATTTATTATATAAAGAAATTGAAAGAAATGAAAAATAACTCTTAATTAGAGTTATTTTTTTTGCCATAAAGATAATCCAAAGATATATTATATTTTTTACATATAGCATAACCATAAGTAAGGGATACAAGTTTTTTACCATGTTCATATTCACTAATAAGGGAGTGACTAGTCCCAATTTCTCTAGCAAGTGTTTCTTGATACAATTTTTTATCTTTTCTTATTTGCTTTAAATTTTCTCCAACTTTCTTCTTATCAATATCCATGTTAATTATTTTGATTTTAGGATTATCAGTAATTTTAAGCAAATAATCTAAAGAGACTTTATAATAATTAGCTAATTTGTTTAAAATTTCTATGGGAATAGTAGCTTTATTTAATTCAAATTTTGAATAAGTAGATTGATTAATGTTTAAATAATTAGCTACTTCTTTTTGAGATAAATTATTATATATTCTTAATTCTTTTATTCTAGAAAAATCTAATTCATAGTTATATTTATTCAATTTAATCACCAAAATTATTCTCTCAAAGTAACCTATTAAAAAAAATATTTTAGGCATAAGAGCGACATTTTTCTTGACTTTTAATATACCTAGTTTTATAATTTATATGTAAGCTAGATAACCTCATCTATCATAGCTTATATTTTATAGATAATAAATGAAGTATAACTTCATGGAGGCACAATTATGAAATTTGAAGTATTAAAAAGAAGTCATTTAAAAAGAAAAATTATAATAGGATTATTTGTAGTAGCAGTAATAAGTGCCACCATCTTAAATTTCACAAGAGCTAAATACCGAATAACACAAAGCATTCCTTTAGCTACGGGAACAATAAATTATAAAAGAGATACAATTAAACCAGTAATATCAAATGTAATAAGTAGCGTATCAAAAACAAGTATAACAGTAAATGTTACAGCATCAGATAATGAAGGATTAGCAAAATATTATTATAGTATAAATAATGGAATATATACGGAAAGCACGTTAAATAGTCATACGTTTAATGGTTTAACCGCGGGTACCAGTTATACAGTAAAAGTATATGTAGCTGATACATCAGGAAATGAATCTGAAGTTAAAATAAGCACAATTAAGACACAAAGTGATGTCAAAACAATGCAAGAGATATTAGCGGGTTATAATAAGAGTACAAGAACTGATTTTAGTACAACTGTAACCGCAAGCACAACAAAAACAGTGTATAGTGCGACGGATTGGACAAATAAAACAAGTTATTATTTTGCAGGAAATCCAACGGATAACTGGGTAAGTTTTGCGGGATTCTATTGGCGCATAATTAGGATGAACGGTGATGGAAGTACAAGACTAATATATAATGGAACGAGTACTGCAACTACGGGTGATAGCACATTAACCCGTACATCACAAAAATTTAATACTAAATATAATAAAAGTTATTACGTAGGATTGTCGTATAGTACAACCCAACATGGAACAGGAACACCAAGTGATATATTAAGAACATTAGATGGATGGTATCAAAGTAATTTAGCAAGTTATGATGTAAAAATAGATAGTAGTGTAGGATTTTGTAGTGATAGAAACATGGCAAGTGGTTATACATGGAGTGCTCAACCAAGTAGTACTATATACTATGCAGCATACCAAAGACTACAAAGGAATAAAAGTCCAAGTTTAGAATGTAGTAGTAGTGATGTATTAAAAATACCAATCGGTTTAATAACAGCAGATGAAGTAGCATATGCTGGAGGAGTATATGGAACAAGTAATAATGGTTATTACTTATATAATGGCATAACTTATTGGACCACGTCTCCGTCTCGCGTTTACTCTAGTGGTGATGCGAACGTGTTTTTTGTGAATTCGTCTGACTCCCTCAACTACGACTACGTGGATAACACGTATGGTGTGCGCCCAGTAATTAATTTAAAGGCTGATGTAAAATTTACAGGCAGTGGAAAAGCCGATGATCCGTTTACAGTCTCTTCTTAAGTCCGGATAAATTTTGGCAAATCTAGATAAACATTGGACAAAATGAACTACTTTTGATGTAAAAACTTCGCCC
>CASEOP010000010.1 GCA_949289505.1 uncultured Mycoplasmatota bacterium | reverse complement strand
TAGCATAATCTAATTTTGCTACACTATTTAATGAAGCAAGAGCACCATTTTCATCTCTTTCATGCATAGGATTAGCTCCTGGAGCAAAAGCCTCACCTCTTTTTCGACCATCAGGTGTTGAACCTGTTTTAGAGCCATAAACCACATTAGATGTAATTGTTAAAATTGACAAAGTAGGTGTAGCATTGCGATAACATTTATGTTTAGCTAATTCTTCATAAAACTTTTCGGTAACTTCTCTTGCTATATTATCAACTCTATCATCATCATTGCCATATTTAGGAAAATTACCTTCTATTTCAAAGTCAATTGCTATTCCTTCTTCATTTCTAATCGGTTTTACTTTAGCATATTTTATAGCTGATAGGGAATCTGCCACTACTGATAAACCTGCTACTCCATATGCCATTAATCTATTTACGTGTGTATCATGAAGGGCCATTTGGCCTGCTTCATATGCGTACTTGTCATGCATATAATGAATAATATTCATTGCATCTGAATAAATTTCGGCTACTTTACTTAACATAGCAAAATATTCTTTTTTGACTTTTTTATAATCTAGAATTTCATCTGTATTCTTTTCAAAACCATCTATAACTAAAGTGTTTTTTACTTCATCAATTCCCCCGTTAATAGAATAAAGTAAGGCTTTGGCTAAATTGCATCGGGCACCAAAAAATTGCATATCTTTTCCTTCACGCATTGCTGATACACAACAAGCAATAGCATAATCATCACCATATAATGGTCGCATTATATCATCGTTTTCATATTGAATAGCATCAGTTTCAATGCTCATTTTAGCACAATATTTTTTAAAATTTTCTGGTAAATTTTCACTCCATAATATAGTCATGTTTGGTTCAGGAGCAGGTTCTAAATTAGTTAAAGTATGGAGCAAGCGATAACTTGTTTTAGTAACCATACTTTTACAGTTTTCCTCAACACCACCAATTGAAGCTGTAACCCAAGTTGGATCCCCAGAAAATAATTCATCATATTCTGGCGTTCTTAAGTGCCTTACTAATCTTAATTTAATTACAAAATTATCAATTATTTCTTGAATTTCACTTTCCGTAATAGTTCCATTTTCTAAATCTCTTTCAAAATAAATGTCAAAAAAAGCATCAACGCGGCCCAATGACATAGCTGCCCCATTATTTTCTTTTACAGCTGCTAGATAACCTAAGTAAGTCCACTCTACTGCTTCTTTACTATTTTTAGCCGGTTTACTTATATCAAAGCCATAGCTTTCGGCCATTTTTTCTATTTCTTTTAAAGCTTTTATTTGCATAGATACATCTTCGCGTAGTTGGATTAATTCGTTATCCATAGGTCCTATTAAATTAGCTAAATCTTTTTTCTTTTCTTCTATCAAAAAATCAGTACCATATAATGCTATACGTCTATAATCACCAATAATTCTTCCTCTTCCATAAGCATCAGGCAAACCAGTTAAAAGACCAGCATGTCTTGCTTTTTTTATAATTTCAGTATAAGCATCAAATACTCCATCGTTATGAGTTTTTCTAAATTCTTTTAAATATTTGTCAACTTGAGGATTTAGAGTATAGTTATAAGCTTCTAATTCTTGCTTAACCATACGTATTCCGCCATATGGGTTGACAATCCTTTTTAAGGGTTTATCCGTTTGTAATCCAACTATAACATTGTCTTCTTGGCATATATATCCAGGAGCAAAAGCATTTATCCCTGACATATGTTTTACATCAATATCCAATACTTTTTTCTTTAATTCTGCTTTTAATAATTTAGTGCATTTGTTCCATATCTTAGCTGTTTTATTTGTTATACCGGTCAAAAAATCTTCGTTACCATTATAAGCTTTATAGTTTTTTTTAATAAAATCACTAACATTTATTTCTTGCGTCCAAAGCCCGCCTTTAAAATTTTCCCATTCTTTTTTCATCTTTACCTCCAGTTATTTTATTATATCATTAATACTTTTTATTGTTTAGTTATTTTTTAGTTGTTTGTCACTTTAATTGAAGTTTAAAATAGAAGATTAAGTTCATAATATTAATAGTGATTGTATGGAAAATAATGCGTTGTATTTAAGTCTTTTAATTAATTTATTTGTTTCTATACTAAAGTTTTGGGGCGGAGTTTTTTTTAATGCTTTTACTTTAACCATTGATGGCATATATACTTTTAGTGACTTTTTAACAGATGTTTTAGCTCTTTTAGGAATTAAAATAAGTAAAAAAAGAGCTAATAAGAATCATCCTTTAGGTTATGGAAGAATTTTTTATGTAATAGAAATGTTTATAGGAATTATAGCTGTTATAGTAGGATTTTTAATAATTTATATAAGTGTTAAAATTGAGTATAAAAAGCCTTCCATATATATAATTTTTGTTATTATTTTGGCTGTTTTATTAAAATTTTTTAGCTCATATAAATTGATTAAAGTAGGCGAAAAGAAAAAGTCTGATTTATTAATTTTTTCAGGTAAGGAGTCTAAGATTGAAGCTTTAGCATCATTATTATTGATTATTATAGTTATTTTGAGTCAATGGATTCCTAAAATTGATGTTTTTGGAGGAATTATTATTGCTACTCTACTTATTCTTCAAGCTTTTATATTAATTTATCAAAATATAGGATATTTAGTGGGAATAGTAGATAATGATGTAATTATTAGAAAAAAAATTGAAGAAGTTGTTAGTAAGTATAAAGTTATTAACATTGTAAATATATCATTATTAAAAATAGGCCCTTATTATCAAGTTATTTTATTTTTAAAGGTTGATAATAAATTAAAAGTAAATAAAGTTGTTTTACTACAAAATAAAATAAAAAAAGAACTTAAAGCTAAATCATTAAACCTTAAGTTTATATCTTTTCAACTAGTATAAATTTTATAAGAATAAGATTAGAGAAATTAAGAAAAATAAGAAGCCTAATATAAAAGTTAGTCGACTAATAAATAATTCAAAGCCTCTTTCTTTCATATTTTGAAATAATAAATCATTTCCTCCGGTAATTATTTGACCAGCAGAACTTGCTTTATTGCCTTGTAGTAATACTACTACTATTAATAAAATTGATACTATTAATAAAATTGTTTCTAACATTATAATCATTCCTTTTGTGTAAATAGTATAACATAATTTATTATTTTTAACAACTAAATTAACAGTTTATCTTTAAAACCTTACATATTATAGTTATAATAAAAATGGTGATGATTTGTATGATAAAATTAGATTCTTTAACATTAGTTGATTTTGATAAAAATAGTAAAGAACATTTAGGTTTATTAAAAAAATTAGTTAAAGATGAAACTATTTTGAAAAGATTTCAAGGATTTAGTCAATATTTGTTACATAATTATGGTAGTAATTTTTTTAATAAGGGTTTTTTAATTGATTATGACAATAAGTTAGTAGGTTTTGTCCATATAGGTATTTATAATGAATTAGAGGACAGCGTATATTTAAGATGCGCTATAGATAAAGATTTTAGAGGTAATAGTATTGCTAAATTAACTTTAGCTGAGCTTACTGAATATATTTTTAATACATATCCTTTTGTTGGGAAAATAAGACTTAAGATTGCTGATGATAATGTTGCTAGTTTAAGAGTTGCTAGTGATTGTGGATATGTTTGGGAAGAAAAAGATTATTATGGCAAAATTAATAGTTTAAAAGAGAATAAAAGTAAGAGATAATATATAAATTATTTACTACGAATATGACTAGGATAAAATATTACTTTGTTTAAAAATTCGTAATATATTTCAAATCTTGCTATATATATATCTTTTAATTTGGGTGGTATGGGACTTCCTGCTAAGTTTTCTATTTTTGCAAAAATCTTAGATAAATTTTCTTTTGATATTACCCACAAAGAACTAGATAGCAAACTGCTAAATTCTTCACTGCTTTCTTCTTGAAATTTTAATATCATTTCTTCTAGATTCATTTTAGTTTGGTTTAATGGCATTAAACAATTAATATTTAATGGATGGTGCACTAAAGCTCTTGAATTATCTATTAAAATTTGCAAATCAATATTACCATTATCATATTCGATTATTCCCCAATTATTACAATGTCTATCTTCTTGGCCAATAATTATGTCGAAGATAAATATTTTTACTAATTTGCTCATTATTTTTTGGATGATTTCTTGCATATCTTCTCTTTCTTTATAATACAATTCTAATTCTATCCATATATCTTCTAAAGTATTATAAGTAAAATAATCTGTTTGAGAATGAAATTTTTTTAATATTTTGCTTCCGGCTATATACTTAGCATGAGTTATTTTAAAGTTCTTAGAAATTGTTCCCTTAAAATTGCCTAATAAAGCTAAGTCATATTTTAAAGATTCTATTCCTAAATCATTTGCTATAAAGTAAAAAAGTAATTCATTATAGGGTGGTACATAGGCGTCAAATTTATAATAATAAGTTTCATTTTGATATTCAAAACTAAATATTAATTGGTTTTTATTAAGTTTTCTAATTATTACACTTGGATTATTTTTTAATAAGTATATGGCCATAGTCTTTAAATCATTTATTTCAATATTTGGTAATTTTAGTAAATTTAAAACGTCTATAAATCCTTCTTTTCTCAACATTTTTTTCCTTTCTTTTATAATAAAAAAAGTTCATATTTTAACGAACTTTTATTTATTATATGGGGCGAGATAAGGGATTCGAACCCTTGCATAACAGAGCCACAATCTGCCGTGTTAACCGCTTCACCAATCCCGCCAAATTAACAATATTAGAATATCAAATTTTTAATAAAAAATCAACAGTTTTTATACAGTTTGTGCTATAATGAAGTTGGTGCTAGTAAAGACCGTGGTTTTTTACTAGCTTTTTTTGAGGTTGATGCTTGTGATAATTTTTTCGTGTTTAAAAAAAGAATTTGAATTTTTGATAAAAAATCATACTATTAGCAATAAAGTTTATGATGCTTATAAAGAAAAACTAGGCAAAAAAACTAAACTAAGCCAAATAAAAGCTTGGGCTAATAGCTTGCCTTTTATGTTACCTATTTTAAAGGATTTGCCTGATAATGTTGGTATTGCTATTGAATTTAACATTCCTCTTACTAGCAAAAGAGTTGATTTAGTTGTGAGTGGTTATAATAAAGAAAAAAAACCAGTATTAATTTTAATTGAACTTAAACAATGGCAATGGTTAGTAAGCGTTAGAAATGAAGATGCTATTGTTAGGACTAAAATTGATGGTAAAGAAAAAAATGCTCTTCACCCTGCTTATCAAGTTTTATGTTATGCTGAATTATTAAAAAGTTATAATGAATATGTTGAAAAAGAAAAAGTTATGATTTATCCCCTTGTTTATTTACATAATTATATTAGTAAGGAAAATGACGAATTGTTTTTGAATAAATATAAAAAGTATTATTTAAAATCTTTTATTTATGATAAGACTAGCGCTCTAAATTTAAAAAATACTATAGATAATCTTATAAGTTATGGGGATAATTTGGACATTATTGAAAAAATTGATCAAAGTAAAATAAAAGCTAACAAAAAATTAGTTAATGTAATAGATAAAATGATTCAAAATAATAAAGAATATATTTTAGTTGATGAACAAAAAGTAATTTGTGAAGATATTATAAAGGAAGCTAAAATGGCATTTACTTTTAATCAAAAGAAAGTAATAATTGTTAAAGGAGGCCCTGGCACAGGTAAATCTGTATTAGCTATCCATATTTTGGGTGAGCTTTTAAAACTCGGTTTAATGGGAGCTTATGTTTCAAAAAATATGGCTCCTAGAAAAGTTTATAAAAACAGTTTAGTTTGTAATAACGAAGTAAGTATTAATGAAATTTTTAAAAGTTCTGGATATTTCTTTTTAGATAATGAAAATAAATATGATTTTTTGCTTGTTGATGAAGCACATCGGTTGCAAGAAAAATCTGGATTACATAATAATGTAGGTGAAAATCAAATTAAAGAAATTATTAAGGCTGCGAAATTAAGTGTTTTTTTCATAGATGAAAAACAAATTGTTACCTTAAAAGATATTGGAACAATTGCTAATATAAAATATTTTGCTCATGAATTTAATATACCTATTTTAGAAAAAGAACTTAATAGTCAATTTAGGTGTAGTGGAAGTGATTCTTATTTGGATTTTATTGAGCATTTTTTATATAATAAGAGAGGAAAGGTAAAGTTTAATTTTGATTTTAAAGTTATGAATTCTTTGCATGATTTAAGAAATATTATTAAAGAAAAAAATACTGACAATAACGCGCGATTAGTAGCTGGTTTTTGTTGGACAAGAAATGCGAAAGAAAGTGATAATCAAAATTATATGGATATAAAAATAGATGATTTTGAGGCAAGTTGGAATTTAAAACATGGAGAGCCATTTGCCACTAGAAAAAATGCAATAAATGAAATTGGGTGTATTCATAATGTTCAAGGTTTAGAGTTTGATTATATTGGGGTTATTATTGGTCCTGATTTAAAATATCAAGATGGGAAAGTTTTAACTGATTATAAAAAGAGGGCTAATACAGAGAAATCTTTATATGGGCTATATGTTTTAATGAAGCAAGATAAAAATTATTATGAATTATTGGCTGATGAGATTATTAGAAATACTTATAGAGTTCTTTTAACTAGAGGGATTAAAGGGTGCTATGTTTATGCTTGTGATAAAAAATTACAAGAGCATTTAAAAAAAATTGTTAATAATAATAGAGTTATTAACAATTAATAATTTTTCTTATATGTTGGATTACTTATTTTACTTGTTGCTAAAAAACCGGCAGGTGCTGTTATAACATCAGGAATTCTATTAACGATGTCAGCACAAGTTAATTTTACCGTGTCTGGTTTATTAATAGTTACAGTTGTATTTGGCTCACCATATATAGTCCATTCATTTTTATCAAAAACTTCTTTACTATATACTTTGCCTATACATTCAGCTTCAATGGTTATTCCTTCTTTGGTTTCTAATGTAGCTATGGCTTTCATTCCCGTAGCCATACCTTTTTTTATTGTAATATTTAATGTTTTACTGTATAAATCTTCTTTATAAGTTGTTGGTAAGCATTTTTGATTGATACTAATAGGGGTTAATTCAAGCTTATCTGCTAACCAGCTGACAGCATTCCACATATATGATGGAGTAAATTTTTGCTCATTAATTAATTTTTTTCGTTCTTCAGTTGTAATATTATCATAGCTTGATATGTCATTTTTAAATTCTTCTAATGTTTTACCGGCACCGTGAGCTTTGGCTAAAGCTAAACCATAATCTTCAACGTTATATGAACTTGAGCCTACTATTTTAGTAATATTGTGAGTAGATGCGGCTATAGTGGTAATTAAGCTACCCCAAAATAGATCTTGATAACCACAACCTGTTACTGTTACATTATAGGCTTTAGCTAATATATTTAGTTCTTTAAAAAGAGTTGGATTAGAACTTTCGGCATAAAAACATTCTTCGCAAGTGGTAATTACGTTTACATTATTTACTATACAAGTTCTAATTAGTGAACTAATATCATTTAAATAACTCGTTGTTGTTATTATGGCTATGTTGGGTTTAGTTTTTTTTAATAAATCATCTAATTTATTTACATTTTCTATTAATATATTTTTGCTATCGCACTCAATAATAGTGCTTATATCTTGTCCTATAATATTTTCATTAATATCAACTGCGCCAACAATAGTTCCACCTAATTCATATAGGTATTTCATTATATATTTACTCATTTTGCCACAGCCAATTTGAAAGGCTTTAATTTGTTTCATTTAAATCTACTCCTTCTTCTTTTATAATATCGGCAAAAATAATTTTGAATCTTTCTATTTCTTTTTTTCTAGCATCGTCATAAATATTTTTGGCATTACATATAGCTTTGTAAAAGTGTTTTAACGTTACTTCTTTTTTATTATCATAAAGAGCAAAAGTAAAAGCATTAGATACAATAGTTAAACAAATATCGGGATAGCGACTTGCTATTTCATAAACCCTTTTATATTCATCAGTCATTTCTACTATAAATCTCATTATTTTTTCTTTGATATAATCAGTATATTCACATTTTACTCCTGTATTCTTTTCAATTTTAGGTAAAGTACCTAATAAAATAGCAACAGTTGTATCTTTATCACTTTCCAACACTTCTATTTTTACAAATCTTCGTAAAAAAGCTCTATCACGTAAAATATAATGTTCATATTCTTCAGTTGTTGTTGCCCCAATCATTTTAATTGTTCCTCTATCTAGACCAGCTTTTAACATATTAGCAAAGTCCATACCACCTTCCTTATTTACTAATAAGTGGGTTTCATCTATAAAGATTATAATATCTTTTTTGGTTGCTAATTCTCTTACTAATAAATCTATTCGATTTTCAGATTCACCATTATTTATAGTACTGCCAATTAAGCTTGATATATTAATTTTTATTATTTGACAATTTAGTAATACATCAGGTACATAACCTTTAATAATTCGGTAAGCTAAACCTTCTACAATAGCTGTTTTACCTATTCCAGGTTTGCCGACTAATAATGCACTTTTTTCAGGTGTTAGGAGGGTTAAAATCATTTGTTTTATTTCATTATCTCGTCCTATAGCGGGATCAGTTATATATTCTTTATTAGTTAAATTTTCGCCATATCTTTCTAGCATACTTATTTCTTCCATGTTATCACCCATATTCTATTTTATTATACCATTTTTTTAGAAAAATAAAAAGCAAATCATAGATTTACGGGTGTAAAAAATTTTTGTAGGTAAAATAGTAGTTATGATAATAATTTATCAACTACTATTTTTTCTATTTCATCCCATTTCCCACT
>CASEOP010000009.1 GCA_949289505.1 uncultured Mycoplasmatota bacterium | reverse complement strand
TTTTTGACTTTTCTTGGGGTAAGGGGAAGTCTGCCCTTTTTTTAGGTTTTTTCTTAAAATAAATTTAATTTTATTTTTCAGACTATAACCTCTTTCTACTCCTTTTAATTATATCATAAATATAATTAATTTCAATTGCTTATCTATTATTCATGTGATATAATTAATTTAGTTTAAAATTTTTTGGTGTGAAAGTAGGGATAAATAAAATGAATGAAGAATTTTTAAAAAACACATTATTAGAAATTATTAAGGAAACTGAAAATTTAGCGCCTAGTGAATTAGAAGTTATTCCAGGAACAAATATATATGTAAAAAAGGGTAAAGTTGATGAATTTAAAGCTAATGCAAGGTTCTACTTTCAACTAAAAAATAATGTGGATATACTTGATGATAGTTATATTACACAAGTGTATGATGAACTTTCTGAAGAAATTAAAAATGAATTAAATGAATATGCTTATTCTAAAGCTTATGATTTAAATGAAATGAATAAACCACAGTTAGAACAATTTGAAGCTTTAAATAAAAGTTTAGCTATAAATAATAAAGATAGGGAAAAGTACGTAAAAATTTTAGATGATTTAAATAGAAGAAAAACGACTGAACCTCAAGTGTGGGAAGAAATAACAAGGGCACAAAGAGCACTTAAAGGTTTGGATGATAATGAAATTTTTATTAAAAATGCTTTAGTAGAAATTAAAAATAAAGTTAATGGGGAAATAAAAAAAGTTATTGAAGAAGAAATGGAATTCCTAAGAAGCAATTATTTAAATACTCGTGTTGGAACTAAAACTGCTTTTGGTTTAGATGGCGTGTCTATTCTTGCTAATGATAAAGAAAATTATGACAATTTATATATTCTTATGAGAATAATAGAAAATGTAGATGATAAAGGATTATTGGTATGTGCAAATAATACTATATGCGTTAATCCATGGCAAGTAGATGCGGCTTTAGAGTTATTACCAAAAATTAAAATACTGAGTTTGGCGGCAACGAAAAGCTCTAAATTGGAAAATGAACCGAAAAAACCTAATGATGATATCATTATGGAAGTTTCACATGAACTAGATAGATTAAGAGATAAAATAGCTAAAGATAATTTAATAAGTGATAGAGTTGAATATGATAAATTAATTAAAATATTAAATTATTTAAATAAAGCTAATAATAGTGTTGGTTCTTTAGTATCTGTATGGGGTATTGCTTATGTTGATGGATTGGATAGAGAAAAATTTGCTAATTTATTAAAGCAAACAGAATTTTTTAAGGGACGTAATCCGGATATTATTAAAATAAAAGAAAATGATGAATTAATTAATAATTTAAAAAAATATTTAGAACAAATAGAAAATAACGCAAGAAATTATAGTGGTGCATATAATGTACCATTAGCTCAAATAAATGGCAGAAATATTTTATTAAATGATAAAGAAGAGTATGAAAATGTTTTAAATATTATTGGTATTTTAAGTGATTCTAGAGATAATTTAATAAATGTGTCTAATAATGGTAATGTTACTTATGATAGTATTAATAAATATAGGGATTTACTTGCTAAAACTAAGTATTTTACTCCTCAAATTAATAATAGTAAATTAGAGGAAATTAAAAGTAAAAATGCTTTAGTGTTAAAACAAATTAGTGAAAATATAAAAACATTAAAAGCTAATCCTAATGATAATTCTAATCAGCAATTAGACTTAATTGGAAAACAATTTGAATTAATTCAAACTGTTAATGTTGATGAACCTATTATAGAAGTTAATGGAGCATATATTAATGTTAGTAAAGAAACTCAATATCGTCAAATAATTGATGAATTAGCAAAACTAAAAAAGGAAGAAAATTTACAAAAAGATGAATTACTAGAAAGTCCTATAGAACCAGTAATTCAAGCTGGTGGTACTAATGAACCTATTGCTTTAGGTAGTGCTGAGCCTATTAATTCCAGTGAAGAAACTGTAGATTATCAAATAAATCCTGCATTATCAAATCCTGAAAATGGTGAAGAAAAATCTGACAAAATTGAATTGTCTGAAAGCTTTATGGAACCAGTTAGCTTAGCACCAATTGCTCGTAAAGAAGAATTAGACAATGGCCCTATTCCTATAAAATTTGAGACAAAATTTAAAAGTGAGAGTGAGCCAACTAAAGCTGAATCTAAAAGAAAAATTGTTACTAAAATTAGGAAATTAAAAGATAAAAACTGGTGGAAAGAACATAAAATATTATTAGTTGCCGTTGGATTAATTAGTGTTAGTGTTATGATTAATGTACTTACTACATTAATTCCTTCTATTGTTTATGCTAATGCATGTGCTATTAAGCTTTTCCCTGCATTATCTAGTGTTTTAGGTCCAATTAATAATTTGCTTGTTAATACTTTTGGTGTTTCAATGAGTTCCCTTAATTTTAATGTTTCAGCTTTGAATTTGTTAGGGGCAAGTTTTGCTGCTTTAGCTAAATTGGGTATTGTTACTGGTGGAGCTATTTATGGTATTAAGAAAATAAAAAAACATTTTGCTAAAGAGCCAAGTGAAGAAGAAAAAAAATCACTTTTAACTAAAGTTAAAGGTTTGGCAGAGCAAGCTATAAATAAGACTAGAGATTTAAAGCAAAATTTAGCAAATAAAGCTGTTTCTTTTGCGGAAAATTTAGGAAATGCAACAAATGCTTTTGATAATTCTTATCAAGATGCTAATATAGATCCTGTACCTGAAGTTTTAGAAGATGATAATAATGTTTTAGATTCATCAGCTACTGATATGCAAGATGATGTTCCTGTTGTAGATATTCCTTCTAATGATGAGATATTTGCAAGTATTGATAATAAAGATTTATATTATAGTTATGTTGATAAATATATAGAAGCTCTTAGAAATGGCGATAATAACTTAGCAGGGAAAATTAGAATTATGCTGGTTGAAAATACGAGTGTTGATGTGGCACAATATGATTTTACTAACCCTCAAGATATAGAAGCTGCTAAAAAAGATATTTCAGATTTTATTGATAGTGTAACTATAAAAAGAAGGAGTTCAAGATAATGAATATAGATGATATTATTACGTTAGAGGATAATACTGAATATGTAGTGCTTGATATAGTTGAATTAAATAGGGAAAAGTATTTGTTTTGTGTACTAATTGATGAAAATGAAAGACCTAAACAAGAATATAAATATTTTAAAGAAGTAAGTGAAGATGGTAATTTATATACGGAAGAAGTTGATGATAAAAATATTATTGAAGCAATTTCTTCAATGTTTACTATGAATTATCTAAAAAGTGTTACAAACGAAGAACAAGACGATTAAAAGATGATATTTGTAGAGAGCTAACATGGGCTGAAAGTTAGTAATTAGTCTTTTAATAGATCACTTGGGAGTTTAATATTTGAATTATTAGAATATTACGTAGTTTTGCGTTAAAAAAAAGAGTTAAAAAAAAGGTGGTACCGTGCTAATTTTTAGCACCCTTTGGTGCTACCTTTTTTGTGTTTAGAAGGAGGAAATAATGAAAAATTTTGAAAATTTAGATAAGCGTAACATAAATTTAGTAGAAAAGGATATTAGAGAATATTGGGATAAAATAAATATTTTAAAATTATCAATTGAATCTAGGGACAAAGATAATAACTTTGTTTTTTATGATGGGCCTGCTACGGCAAATGGAATGCCTGGACTTCATCATATGGTTTCCAAGTTTTTAAAAGATACTTTTTGCAAGTATGAAACTATGCAAGGAAAAAGAGTGTTAAGAAAAATTGGCTGGGATACTCATGGTTTACCAGTGGAAGTTCAAGTTGAAAAAAAGCTTGGTTTTAATGGAAAAGGCGATATTGAAAAATATGGTATTAAAGAATTTAATCAAAAGTGTAGGGAAATTGTTTGGGAAAATGAAGATTCTTTTTCTAGACTTACGAAAGAAATGGGACAATTTATTGATTTAGAGCATCCATATATAACATATAATAATGATTATATTGAAACTGAGTGGTGGATATTAAAAAAATTTTTTGATGAAGGATTATTTTATGAAGGTTTGAAAATACTTCCATATTGTCCTAGATGTGGAACGGGACTTGCGAGTCATGAAGTTCAACAAGGTTATAAGGAAGTAGATGTTAATACAGTTGTAGTTCCTTTTAAAAGGGTTGATAAAGATGAATATTTTTTAGTTTGGACTACTACACCATGGACTTTAATATCTAATGTTGCTTTGTGTGTTCATCCTGATCTGGATTACTGTTTAGTTGAGTCAAAGGGTTATAAATTTATTTTGGCTAGTAAATTAATAGAAAGTATATTAGGTGATGAGTATACAATTATTGAAACTTTTAAAGGTAAAACATTAGAAAATGTTGGTTATGAGCAATTAATACCTAGTTTATCAGTAAATAAAAAGGCTTTTTATGTTACATGTGATACTTATGTAACTATGGAAGATGGGACAGGTATAGTTCATATAGCACCTGCTTTTGGGGCTGATGATTATGAAGTTGGTAGACGTTATAATTTACCAATATTAAATCCCGTAGGTGATGATGGATGTTATACTGAAGGTTTATGGACGGGTATGAATGTTTTTGAGGCTGATAAGGAAGTTATAAAATATTTAAAAGAAAATAATAAGTTATTCAAAAAAATTCATATGAAACATAATTATCCACATTGTTGGCGTTGTAGTACACCTCTTATTTATTATTCTAAACCAAGTTATTATTTAGAAATAACAAAATTAAAAAATAAAATTATTGATAATAATAATAAAGTTAATTGGTATCCTGCATTTGTTGGAGAAAAAAGATTTGGTAATTGGCTAGAAAATTTAAATGATTGGGCTATATCTCGTAGTCGATATTGGGGAACTCCATTGCCTCTTTGGAAGTGTGAGTGTGGGTATATGGATATGATTGGCTCAAGAAGTGAACTTAAAGAAAAAGCTATAGAAGATATTGATGAATCAATTGATTTACATCGTCCTTATGTTGATGATGTCCATATTAAATGCCCTAAGTGTGGTAAAATAATGAGTCGTACACCTGAAGTAATAGATTGTTGGTTTGATTCAGGTTCTATGCCATTTGCAGAGTATCATTATCCGTTTGAAAATATGGATGTTTTTGAACAACAATTTCCTGCTGATTTTATTTGTGAAGGCATTGATCAAACAAGAGGTTGGTTTTATTCTTTACTTGTTATAGGAACTTTTGTTAAGGGAGTTAGTCCATATAAAAATGTATTAGTAAATGAATTATTGTTAGATAAATATGGTAAGAAAATGCATAAAAGTAAAGGTAACGCAATTGAACCGTTTGGGTTAATTGAAAAATATGGGGTAGATTCAATTAGATGGTATTTACCTTATATATCTCCAGTATGGACTCCAATTAAGTTTGATGAAGATGGTTTAAAAGAGGTTTATTCTAAATTTTTTAATCCTTTAAGAAATACATATAATTTCTTTGCTTTATATGCTAATACGGATAATATTGATATAGATGAATGTAAAGTAGAATATAATGATTTAGAAGAAATAGATAAATGGCTATTATCTAAATATCATAATTTGCTTAAATATGTAACTGAATCATATAATGAATATGATTTAAATAAAGTAGTTAAGAAAATTACTAATTTTGTTTCAGAAGATTTATCAAATTGGTATATTAGAAGAAATAGAAATCGTTTCTGGGGAAGTAAGCTAGATAATTCTAAGAAAGCTGTATATAGTACAACTTATGAAGTTTTAGTCGGTTTATCAAAAATGATTGCTCCAATAATTCCATATTTAAGTGAAGAATTATATCAAAAGTTAACGGGGGAAAAATCTGTTCATTTAGCAGTGTTCCCTAAGTATAATACTGAATATATAAATGATGCCTTAGAAGAGAAAATGGATACTGTAAGAGCTCTTATAAGTATTGGAAGAAATATTAGAGAAGATGCTAAAATAAAGGTAAGAGAACCAATTAGTGAATGCTTACTTAATGCTAATCTAGAAAATTTAATTGGGGATTTAAAAGAATTAATTTTAGAAGAATTAAATGTAAAAAATATTACTTTTACTGCTGATTTAAATAAATATATTGACTTCTTTGTAAAACCTAACTTTAAAGTGGCTGGTCCAATATTTGGCGTGAATATAAAAGTGTTTAGTGATTTACTAGCTAATTTGAAGGAAGAAGAAATAGCTAAATTAAATAAGGGTGATACGATTAACATAACTATAGATGATACTCTTTATGAAATAGATTCTAGCTATACTGATATAAGAATAAGTGCTAAAGAAGGATATAATGTTGGCATGGAAGATAATTTGTTTGTTATTTTAAATACGGTTCGGACTAAAGAGTTAGTATTAGAAGGATTGGCTCGTGAATTTGTTTCTAAAGTACAAAATATTCGTAAAGAAAATGATTATAATGTAGCTGATCGGATAACAATAAATTATAATGGTGATGATGATATTAAAGAAGCTGTAAATATGTTTAAAGAATATGTTATGAATGAAACATTAGCAACGGAAATAACATTTAG
>CASEOP010000008.1 GCA_949289505.1 uncultured Mycoplasmatota bacterium | reverse complement strand
TTTTTGACTTTTCTTGGGGTAAGGGGAAGTCTGCCCTTTTTTTAGGTTTTTTCTTAAAATAAATTTAATTTTATTTTTCAGACTATTAACCTCCTAACTATTATATCAAACAATAAAAAAAGAAACCATTTTTATTCATTGATTTCTTCAATTTTTAAAAAGTTAGTCAAGCGAACATTATTTACAGGTGGAAGCCCTCCACTTATAACAATTTTATCCCCATTATTTAAATTAAAATAATTTACAGCTTTTTCTTTAACTAAATTAACTAATTTATCAGTATCATCCATTAAAGGAACCATCGTTGTATAAACCCCATAATTTAAAGCTAAACTTCTTGCTACTTCTTTAGTTGTACAAGTTGCTAAAATTGGACAATTAGGCCTAAAATTACTAATCATACGTGTACTATATCCGCTTATTGCCTCAGCAACAATAGCTTTAACTTCTACATATTCAGTTAAGTCAACTGCACTTCTTGCAATACATTCAGTTCTACCGATTTTACCCATATAACCAAAATGAGTAGCACTATGTTCTTCAGCATCTAAGGCAATACTAGCCATATATTTAACGGTTTCAATTGGATAAGCACCCACTGTTGTTTCGCCACTTAACATTACGGCATCAGTCCCATCTAAAACCGCATTAGCTACATCGGTAACTTCCGCTCTAGTTGGACGAGAATTTTTCTTCATACTTTCTAACATTTCTGTAGCCACAATACAAAATTTACCATGTTCTCTCGCTTTTCTAACAATTAATTTTTGATAAACAGGTAATAAAGATATAGGTACTTCTTCTCCTAAATCACCACGAGCAACCATTACTCCATCACTAACTTCAAGTATTTCTTCTAAATTATCAATTCCTGTTTTACTTTCAATTTTAGCAATTACTTTCATTTTACTATTTTGACTATTTAAAATTTCTCTAGCTTGTAATACATCATCTTTCGAAGAAACAAAAGACAAAGCTAAAAAATCACCATTATTTTGACAAGCATAAATAATATCTTCTCTATCAACATCACTTATAAATGGAATATCTAACTTAACTCCAGGAACAAACAAACTTTTTTTATTACCTAAAATTCCTCCATTAATAACTTTGCAAGTAACGCCATCTTCTTCTTTACTAATAACTTCAATTTTCATCAAACCATTTTCAAGTTGAATAATACTACCAATATTTAAACTATCTAATGCTTCCGGATGATTAACACTAAAGCGTTCATCATTACCAATAACATTTTCTTTTACAACCCGTATAGTTTTACCAGGAACTAAATTAATTCCTTCTGCCACAACTTCCCCGTTTCTAAATTCAGGTCCTTTAGTATCATAAAGTAAACCAATATTTGTATTTTCTTCTTCATTAATCCACGCTACTAAATCACGAACTATTTCTCTTTCTTCAATTGTTGCATGAGAAAAATTTACTCTAGCTACATTCATTCCTGCATGAACTAATTCTTTAAACACTTCTTTTTTGTTTGTAGCAGGACCTATACTACAAATTATTTTTGTTTTTTTCATATAAACAACCTCCTATAAATGTACAAATCAAAATTTTACTACAAAATTGTCAAAAAATAAAGCCAAAATTTTCATTTTAGCTCATATTATTTTTATATTTATTAAATTCTATCTTTTTTTTATCTTTTTTATTATTATTTAATATTATTTGTAAAAAACTAGTTATAATTAATGCAAAGAAAGATATTAGAAAAACTTTTAATGTCAAAATTAATCTTAATAAATCCCCAATTTTAGGCACATTTTTTATTGCTACCCCTAATACTTGTTCTTCTAAAATTTCATTTGCTTCATTATTAATTCCAACTTCATATTTTTTTTCTAAAACCTTTAATACCTTACCAAATTTAATATCTTCTTGCTGACTATAAAAAACAACATTATTTACATTAGGTGATTTATTAACATCAATTATTAATAAATCACCTTTATTAAATCCCAAATATTTATCACTCTCATCAACTCTAAAAAATATATATCCCAAAAATTTCATATAATCTTTATCACTAAATTGCTTAAAACCAAAATTAACTATATTTATAACAATTATTAAAATCAAAACAACATTAATTAACCCAATTATCTTTAACCATAATTTATTCATTAAATCACCATTTCTCCAGCAACTTTAAAATCGCATTATAATCTCTATCGTTACATGCCTTTATAATAGCAAGCTTATTTTCTAAATTATGTAGTTTATTTTCATAACTTTCTAATTTATCTACAGCACTTTTCAAAGATTTAGCCACACTACTTTTAGAAATACTTCGATTATCTGCAATTTCTTGCAAAGACAAATCCTCAATATAATAATCAATAAATGTAATTTGTTCAACTTTAGTTAATAATTCTTTATATATATCAAACAAAGAATTTAAATATTCCCTATTTTCCATTTAAATCATATCCTTAAATAAACCATAAATATAATTTTCAACATCAAAAGGTTTTAAATCCGTCATCTTTTCTCCCAAACCAATAAACTTAACCGGTATATTTACACTTTCTTTAATAGCTAAAACTATTCCTCCCTTAGCAGTACCATCAAGTTTTGTTAAAACTATACCCGTTATATTAGTTATTTCTTTAAAACTTTTTGCTTGCAATATTCCATTTTGCCCCGTTTGAGCATCAATTACTAATAATGTTTCATGTGGCGCACCATCAATATGTGTAGCAATAACCTTATTAACTTTTTCTAATTCTTTCATTAAATTTACTTTATTTTGTAATCTTCCTGCCGTATCAATTAAAACAATATCAGCCTTTTTTTCTTTAGCCATAACTAAACCATCATAAATAACCCCTGCCGGATCGGTATTTTCTTTACCATAAAATAAACTTTCAGTTTTATCTGCCCACTCCTTTAATTGTGGTACAGCTCCCGCTCTAAAAGTATCACCCGCAATCATCATTACCCTTTTACCTTCTAACTTATATTTGTATGCAAGCTTAGCTATCGTAGTAGTTTTACCAACCCCGTTTACCCCAACCATTAATATAACAGTCGGTCCATTAGGATTAATATTAATTTTATCCGTTAAAGATTCACCACTTACATAAATAATAAATAATTCATCTACAATAACTTCTTGCAAATATTTAGTATCCGTAATATTTTCCTTTTTTACTCTTATTCTCAATCTATCAATAAAATCCATCACCGTCTTAACACCAATATCAGCCATAATTAAAATATTTTCTAATTCTTCAAAATACTCATCACTTACTTTCGTATATTTATGGCCAAGTATACTAAGCTCATTTATAAACCCATTTCTCGTTTTTTCTAACCCTTTATCATAAGCCTGTAAAATCTCTTTTTCTTCCGTAGTTTCCTCTTTTTTACTAAAAATCTTTTTAAATTTATCAAATAATCCCATTTAAATCCCTCCAATAATTTAATTATATAATATTTGAAAAAAAAAGACTAGAGATTTTCTCTAATCATCAGGATAAATTCATAAAATCGCAAAAATAACTACACGGATAAAATTTGACTAATTTCTTTTTCAAAATTAGTATTTAATAGAAAC
>CASEOP010000007.1 GCA_949289505.1 uncultured Mycoplasmatota bacterium | reverse complement strand
GAAAGTTTTTAAGTAAAAAGTCTTATTTTTAAGTCTTTTTTCATTAACTTTCTACATAACTAAAGTTTCTACATAAATATAAAAAAACTTTAGATGTAATTTCTAAAGTTTAATTTGTTTCTATACGATTAAATAATATCTTTGGTTCATTTAATTTTAAATTATCTTCTAATTTTCCAAATTCATTTATACTACTATAACTTGTTTCTTTGGTGTTTAATTGCTCTAATATTTTATTTGATGTATCTGGTATAAATGGGTTTAATAAAATAGCACAAATTCGGATTGTTTCTAATAAATTGTATAAAACACTAGCAAGTCTATCTTTTTTTGTTTCATCTTTCGCTAATAACCATGGTGTTGTCTCATCTATGTATTTATTGCATTTTCTTAAAACTTCCATTATTTCTTCGATTGCTTCATTTACTTTTAAACCATTCATTTTTTCTTCTACTATATTTTTTAAATTACTGACACTTGCTATTAATTCATTGTCTATTTCTTCGTTTATAGATTCTTTTTTTACTAAGCCGTTAAAATATTTGTGTTCCATACTTATTGTTCTATTAACTAAGTTGCCTAAAGTGTTAGCTAAATCACTATTAGTTCGGCTAATTAAAGCTTCTACGGAAAAATTACCATCACTACCAAATGGTACTTCTCTTAAAACATAATATCTTACGGCATCAATACCATAAGCATTTATATATTCTCTTGGATCTTGATAATTACCTAAGCTTTTAGATATTTTTCCACCATCTATTTTTAACCAGCCATGGCCAAATACTTGGTGCGGTAAAGGTAGGCCTAAAGCCATTAGTATACATGGCCATATTATTACATGAAATCTGACTATTTCTTTTCCTACTAAATGTAAATCAGCTGGCCAATATTTTTCCATTAATTCATTATTTTCAGGATATCCTAATGAAGTAATATAGTTTGATAAAGCATCTACCCATACATATACTACATGTTTAGAATCAAAATCTACGGGTATTCCCCATGTAAAACTTGTTCTAGATACACATAAATCTTCTAAGCCGGGATTAATAAAATTGTTTAGCATTTCATTTTTTCTTGATATTGGTAATATAAAGTCCGGGTGTTCTTCATAATATTTAACTAATTTATCTTGATATTTGGATAATTTAAAGAAGTATGCTTCTTCACTTACTAATTTAATATCTCTTCCACAGTCGGGACATTTTCCATCTACTAATTGACTTTCAGTCCAAAATGATTCACATGGGACACAATATAAGCCTGTGTACTTTCCTTTATAAATGTCACCTTGTTCATATAATTGTTTAAATATTTTTTGGACACGTCTTTCATGATTAGTATCAGTTGTTCTAATAAAATAATCATATGAAATATTTAAAGATTTCCATAAATCCTTAGCATCTTCTATTATTTTATCAACATATTCCTTTGGGGTTATATTTGCTTCTTTAGCCTTTTTTTCTATTTTTTCACCGTGTTCGTCAGTGCCTGTTTGGAAAAATACATCATAACCTGTTAGTCTTTTGTATCTTGCTATAGCATCGGCAATAACTGTAGTATAACAGTGCCCAATATGAAAATTAGCACTTGGATAATAGATTGGGGTTGTAATATAAAATTTTTCTTTCATTGTTCCTCCTTTTAAACAAACAAAAAACCATAAACTAAGGACGAGTTTATAATTATATCCAATACCCTTTATAATTATACCCTAAACCCGCGGTACCACCTTAATTCATGATTTTATTTTTTCATGCTCTTAGCTCAGGTAACGTCTGAGTGACCGTTTAAACTCCAGAGTCATCTTCCCCATTATCTATGTTTATTTCCATCAACCATAAACTTTCTATAACTAAAATAATGGGTACTCATTCCTTCAACGTTTAAGATGTTTTCATTATATTATATTCAAATATTAGATGTCAAGTTTTCTTGAAAAAATACTTGCTATAAATTTTCCAATTATTAATTCATCTTTTAGTTCTTTTTCACTATACATTATTATTAGACCTATACTATCGTTTAAAGAGATTATTGGAATATAAATAAAATTTCCATTTAAGGTGTATTCACCTATTGTTAAACTATTATTTAATTTAGTTATAATTTCGCGATTTTCAATTATGTTTAAGTGTTTTTCTGTTATTAAACTATTTGTAAGAACACTATTTATGCCAGCACTTGCTATAATATTTTGTCTATCAGTTATTATTATTTTATAATTAAATGTATTATAGACAAGTTCACATAAAGATAAAGCTAAATCACTATTATTAGTCATGCGACAGTATTTTTTTAGGATTATACTTTCATTATCAGTAAATATTTCGACATTTTCTCCATCTCGTATGCTTAAATTTCTTCTTATTTCTTTAGGAATTACGATTCTACCTAGTTCATCAATCCTTCTTACTACACCAGTTGATTTCAATCTTACAACTCCATTCTAATAATAATATTTGCCTATATTAAAAAAATATACTAAAAAAATTTTAAATAATAATATTAGACTTTATTATTTATTAAAATGCTGATTTTTGCAAGAAAAAGTGTTCGACAAATTAATTAATAAAGCTACTTTTTAGGTAGTATTTTTTATATTAATATTTTATTATTATCTTTAAGATGAATATTTTTTATATTTTATTACTTTTGATTATTTCCCGGGAAATAATCTTCTTTAATTAATTCAAGTAATGGTGTAAATGAATAAAGAAAATGCTTGTCATTTGGTTTAATTAAAAGAGTTATTTTTATTTTTTGATTTTGATAAGAAAATTTAAAATTGGGATTTATATTATAGCTTTCTAAAAATAGTTTATCAGCCTTTAGATTATCTGATAGTTCTTTAGGTAATTCTACTTCTACTAACTTATCTGTTTGAATTACTTTTGTTATTTTTAGTGTTCTTGCTAATTTTTCAAACCATTCTTCATACATGTAAATAATTATAGTTTCATCAACTTTACCAAATCTATCTTCTAATTCTTCTTTTACTTTCTTTAAACTTTCTAAAGAATCTACTTCATTTATTTTTTGATGTATTTCTATTTTTATTTCATCATCAGTAGTGTATTCATCAGATATATGGGTACTAACATCAATTAAAGCTTCTTTTATGCTATCATCTTCCTTTATTTCTTCTCCTTTTAATCTATGCATTTCATCTTCTATCATTTGCATATATAAATTGATTCCAATAGAATCAACAAAACCGGCTTGTTCACTTCCTAAAATATCACCAGCACCTCTTATTGCTAAATCACGCATAGCTATTCGATAACCACTGCCAAGCTCAGTAAATTCTTTTATTGCATCTAATCTTTTGATGGCTATATCATTTAGCATTTTTCTTTTATCATACAATAAGTAAGCATAAGCAATTTTGTTGGAACGTCCTACTCGGCCTCTTATTTGATATAATTGAGATAATCCAAAATTATCAGCATTGTAAATTATTAGGGTATTTGTATTTGGTATATCAATTCCTGTTTCAATTATAGTTGTACAAATTAATATATCATATTCGTGGTCAATAAATGCTTGCATAACATTTTCTAATTCGACTTTATTCATCCTACCATGGGCACTAATAATTCTTGCTTCAGGTACTAAACTTTTTATGTGATTAACAACATTATCTAATTTATTTATATTATTATATAAAATAAATGTTTGACCATTTCTAGCTAATTCTTTATATATAGCATCTTTAATTATTAAATTATTTTCTTCTAAAACATAGGTTTGAATTGGGTATCTATTTACTGGAGGTGTATCAATGATAGATAAATCTCTTAATCCAGCCATAGCCATTTTCATTGTTCTTGGTATTGGTGTTGCTGACAAGGTTAAAACGTTTACGTCTGTTTTAAATTTTTTTATTTTTTCTTTGTGGGTAACTCCAAAACGTTGTTCTTCATCAACTATTAATAAACCTAATTTTTTAAATACTATATCATTACTTAATAAGCGATGTGTTCCAAATACAATGTCAATAGTTCCACTTTTTAGACCTTCTAAAATTCTTTTAGTTTCTTTTGGAGATGTAAAACGATTTAATAAGGCTATTTCTACTGGATAGTCTTTAAATCTTTTAGTAGCATTAAAATATTGTTGTTTAGATAAAATAGTTGTGGGACACAAATATAAAACTTGTTTGTTATTTAAAACCGTTTTAAATATAGCTCTAAATGCTACTTCCGTTTTTCCAAAGCCTACATCGCCACATAATAGCCTATCCATTGGGACTACATCTTTTAAATCAGTATCTATTTCTTTTATGGCTTTTTCTTGGTCTTTTGTTGGAATATATTCAAAACTTTTGGCAAAATCATTTTCTAAATCATATGTCTTGTAAGAATCTCCTTTTAAAGCTCTTCTTTCAGCATATAATTTTAATAATTCTTCGGAAATATCTTTTATCTTTTTTGTAACTGCTCTTTTTGTTTTAGCCCAACTTGTAGAATTTAAATGGTTTATTTTTGGCTTTAATCCATCCTTGCTAGCATATTTTAATATAGTATTTATTTTTTCAACAGGAATATAAACTTTATCATTATCAGCATATAATATTTCTATATAGTCTTTGGTTATACCTCTTTTAGTTAATGTTTTAATACCATTATATATTCCTATTCCATGAGATAAGTGAACAACATAGTCTCCTTTATTTAATGTATTTAAATCTTTAATTTTATGGCCAATTTTATAGGCATTATGATATGTTATTTTGGTTTCTTTTACCTCTTCTATATCATTTTCACTGATAAAAACGTAGTTATTAACAATAAAGCCACGGTTTAAATTTTCTTTTATTATTTTTATAGGAGTTGATATTAAATCTTTTATAATTTTTATTTGGGAATCTTTGCTTAAATAAAAATATATTTCATAACCTTTTTTATACCAAAGTTCGACTTGTTCTTTTAGTTTTTCAAAATCAGATTTAAAATTAGTTATTTCTTTGGAATCAATAAATAATGTATTTTTATTATTTGTGTAATTATTTATAAAATTTATATATATATTTTTTTTAGCATTTAATTCATTTAGTTCAAACATGAATTTTGTGTCATTTGGTAATCCTTTTACTACTTTAAATTCAAACATTTCTTTTATTAAATTTTCATAGTTTGCTTTTATTCGCGCTTCATCAATAGTGATTACTATACTATCTTTAGCATAATCTAGTAAACTTGATTTATTATCAGTTTTTATTTCGCCATTACTAATTAATTTTATTTCATTTATTTCTTTTATAGACATTTGAGTAGATTCATCAAAATATCTTATGGATTCAATGGTATTGCCAAAAAATTCAATTCTTATTGGGTGTTCTTCTAATGTAATAAATATGTCTATTACATAGCCTCTTACGGCATATTCACCCGTAGTTGTTACAATGGATTCTCGTTTATAATCTAATTTATTTAATATTTCTAGTAAATTATTACGATTTATTTCTTCTCCTTTTTTTAAAACTATGTTCATTTTTTCTTCAACTTTTTGGTCTGTTAAAAATTTTAGATATCCCATTAAATTAGTAACTATTATACCTTTTTTTGTTTTTATATTTTCCAAAGTATTTATTCTATTTGTTTTTAATTCAGGGGATATAGCTAAAGCTTGACTAGTTATAAAATCATCCATTGGAAATAAGTAGGTATTTTTTTCATAGTTTTTTATTTTAGAAAAAAAGGTATTAGCCTCATACAAAGTACTTAACAAAACAATAATATTTTTCTTTTCTTTTTCAAACATCTTAGCCACGTAAATATAGGCTAATTCATGTGTTAGCCCAGTTACGGTTAATTCATTATCATATTTAAATATATTATCTAGTATATTCATATTATTTATTCTTTCTATTATAATTATTCATAGTTTTAGCAATGCCATCAATAATAAAACTGTTTATTATTTCATTTAATTTGGGATATAGTTTATTTAATATAGCTTGTTCTTCCTTCGAAAACTTTCCTAAAACATAATCCTTTGTGTTTATATTTTTATTATTTGATATACCTACTTTTAATCTTGCAAAGGCATTACTATTGAGTTTTTCAATGATAGATTTTATTCCATTATGACCGCCACTGCTACTGTTAATTTTTAAACGATAATTTCCAATATCTAAATCTAAATCATCTTGAATTACTAAAATATCATCTAAATTTATTTTGTAATAATTTACGAACTCTATTACAGAATTGCCAGATAAATTCATGTAAGTTAGCGGTTTTATTAAAATTATCTTTTCATTATTTAATTGTTTTTCTTGATATAAAGCATTCCATTTTTGCTTCCAGTTAGTATTTTGGGCAAAATTATCTATCACCAAGAAACCAATATTATGCCTAGTATTATTGTATTTTTTTTCAGGATTTCCTAATCCGATAATTAATTTCATTTACTCACATCCTTAAAAATATTTTGATATGTAATGGTATTTTTATTTATTATAATAGACTTTACTTTAACACCTATCCTCGCGTTTTTTTTCATTTTTATTAAAACCATTATAGCGTCCCTGTTTAATTTTGTATAAATAAATATAATTTCTTTTAAATGTAATTTATAAGTATTAGCATATTTAATAATTTCTTCTAATCTTTCTGGACGATGTACTAAATAGAAACTTCCATTTTCTTTTAGTAATAAGCTTACCATAGCAAATATTTCTTCTAATTTGATAGTTATTTCATGTCTTGCAATTGCCTTTAAATTATTGTTATTAATTAACGAATTATTATTTACTTTAAAAAACGGGGGATTACATGTTATAATGTTAAAATTATTTCCCGGGAAATAATTTTTTAGATCTAAAATATTACAGTTTAGCATCTTTATGTTGGAAAAATTATTTTTTTTTATACTTTTTAAAGCTAGATTGTAAATTTCAGTTTGAATTTCAACTCCTGTTATATCAATATTATTATTTTTAGCTATTATTAAAGGTAAAGGAGCATTACCACTGCATAAATCTAGTAAGTTCTTATCTTTTTTTTCAATGGTTACATATTCTGCTAGTAACAAAGAGTCTAGGGAAAATTTAAATAAGTTATTATCTTGAAATATTTTTAAATTATAATCATATAGGTCATTCAAAACTTCCATTTTCTTCTCCTAGTTTAACTTCTATTAGTTCTGAGTCTACTAATACTTTATAACTTCTAGTTAAAATATTAACATTTACTACTTGTCCTTCACCAATTTTTGTCGTTATTGTTTGACCAATTGTCGGTAAATCTTTATTACATTTTAAATACTCTTCATCTTCATATGTTAAACAACATAAAAGTCTTCCACATAAACCATTTATTTTATTAGGATTTAAAGCTAAGCCTTGATTTTTAGCCATGTTCATGGAAATAGAATCTATATGATTTAAAAAATTAGCACAACATATTTTACGACCACAGGTGCCAACTCCGCCTATTTCTCTAGCTTTATCTCTTGCTCCAATTTGCCGAAGTTCAATTCTTGTACGATGGATAGATGCTAAACGCTTGGCTAGTTCACGAAAATCTATTCTTTCATCAGCTAAAAAGTTAAATATTAATTGTTTTCTATCAAATGTAAAATTGGCATTTATCATTTTCATTTCTAAGTTAAGTTCTTTTACTATCTCTCTACATTGTTTTAAAGCTTTATTGGCATCTTTTAAGTTTTTTAAGTGTTCTTCGTAATCTTTTTTAGTTGCTATTCTTATTATATTCTTTAATTCGTCAATATTTTTGATAGCATTATTATTTATTTGGGTTACTACTTTACCAAATTGTAATCCTTTTTCAGTTTCGGTTATAACTGTTACATTAATTGGACAATAAATTTTACTTTTAAAATTGTAAATTTTGCCATTATCCTTAAAATTTACACCATATATAAAATTTTTATTCACATTCTTTCCTCATTTCTATAACAAATTTATCTAATAATAATTCAATATTGACATTATAACTTAAATTATGTAAAAAATTAGATATTATATTTAATCGTTTTATTATAATTGATTTAGAATTTTCTTCAATAATGTCTAAAAATAATGAGTCGTCAATTTCTTTATTTAAAGTTTTTAATAATAAATTATTATATATTTCAAAGAGTAGTTTAAATATTAATTCGATTTCTTTTCTTTCACTATATTTATTTAATAATTCCTCTTTATTATTTATTAGATCGTTGGTTTTAATCTTAGCTAAATAGTTTTTTAAACTTAATAAATAGTCATTTAATTGTTCTTCACTAATATTAAATTTTTCAATTATTGTTTTGTAAGCATATTTAACTGTCAAAATCTGACATCGACTTTTTATTGTAGGAATTATTATATCTTTATTTGTAGTTATAAAAAAACCTAATATTCCCTCAGTTGGTTCTTCGACAAATTTTAACATGGCATTGGCACTGCTTCCATTAAGTTTTTCAGCATTTTTTATTAGGTAAATATTGTACTTATTATAAATTGGTTTTGTTTCAAATGATTTTTTTAATTCTTCTATTTGTGATTTTTTTATGCTTGTCCCATCAGGCTCTATAGTAATTAAACTTGGTAGATTATTTTTATCTATTAAATTACATAAATTACATTTAGTGCAGTTATCATGATATTCTTCTGAACAGCTTATAGCTTTTATTATTATTTTTAATTCTTCTATTAACTTTGGGATATTATTAGTTTCAATTAAATAAGCGTGAGCTAATTTTCCCTCACGATACTTATTATATATTTCCTTTAATTGTTCACTTATTAACAAACTACCACATCCCTTAAATAATAAAATATATAGTGACTAAGCCTAAAACTCCTGGAATGCCTAAAAATGTTGATAAAGTTAGAGTAATTATATTTATTGGAATAAATATATTAATTCCAGCTAAAATTAAGTTTAAGCCATATAATATTATAAATGCAAAAAACAGTTTACTAAACAATTTAATTATAATCTTTTTCATTTCTATCACATTAAATGATATGTCAAGGTTTATTTTTTATTCAGATATTTTTTTGCGATCTTCTAAAGCTTTTTCTAAAGTAACATTATCTAAATAATCAATTTCTGCGCCTATAGGTATTCCATACGATAATCTTGAAATTGTTACAGGCTTGTTTTCCAATATTTTTTTTATGTAAAGAGTTGTTGCTTCACCTTCAATTGTTGGTTTTAATGCTAAAATTATCTCTGGATTATCTAAATTATTAATTCTTTTTATTAATGAAGATATATTTATATCTTCTGGACCAATATCATCCACGGGTGATATTAAGCCGTTTAAAACGTGATATGTGCCGCTAAATGTGCCACTTTTTTCAAAAGAAAAAATACTTTTATAGTCTTCTATAACACAAATTATATTTTTATTTCGACTATTATCTTCACATATATCACATGTTTCTTTATCAGTCAAATGTCCACAAATTTGGCATCTTTTGAGATTTTTTTTAGCATTTGTTAGAGCTTCACTAAACTCTTTTATTTCCTCTTCATTTAATTCTAAAGTGGCAATTGCCAGTCTTTCAGCACTTTTTTCGCCTATACCTGGTAATTTTTTGAAATAATTTATTAATATATCTAACAATTTAGGATATTTCATTAGAATAAGCCATTAAATTGTGAACCATAGGCTCCCATTTTTTCTTCAATTTCTTTATCAACTTTAGAATTTGCGTCATTTATTGCAATTTTTATCATGTCCTCAAGCATTTCTTTATCATCTTTTTCAATTATGCCTTCAAAGTCGATATTTATTTTTATAAGTTCCTTTTTACCATTTATCTCTACACTTACCCATTCTGATTTACCTATAAAAACTTTATTGTCTATTTCCTCTTTTTTCTTTGTAATGTCTTTTTGCATTTTTTGAGCTTGGGCCATTAAATTTTGAAAATTCATTTTTTACCTTCTTTCCTATTCAATTTCTATTTTCTCTTTATCAAATATATCATAAGCTATTTTTTCAATATTATCAATATTTATTTTCTTATTTTCTTTTGCTGTTGGTTCTTCTAACTTAGTATATTTAATGTTATTTTTTAAATTTGATATATATTTTTGCTTTTCCTTGTCCCATTCTGACGCAGTTATTGCTATAAATTTATATGTGTTACTACAAATTTTTTGATAATATTCTTCTATTTCCTTTATTTTGCTATTTATTAAATTAACTGTTCCATCTACTAAACTTGTAATAATAATTATTTCATCACTTGCTGCAGCAATAGTACAATCAATTAAAAGGTTTAACAATAGTTTATCATTTAATTGATTAATAAAACTTGGCCAATTTTCTTTTACTTTATTTAAATAATCTTTTTTAGCATTCATTAAACAATTATTAACTCTTATTTTTATTAATTCTTCATAGCTATTTGATTCTAAAATTATTTCCCGGGAAATAATTTGATCTTGCTCTATATTATCTTTTCTTTCAATATTTTTAGCAGTTTTTTCAACTAATTTTTTTGAATTTATAGATGTATCTAGTTTTAAATTAGAAGGCTCATTTTCATTATTTAAGTTCTTAAAATATTTTAGAATTGTTATTTCAATAAGTATGTATGGATCTATATTCATGTTTATGTAATTAGAAATATCCGCTAATTCAAAAGCCAAACTTTTTAAATCTTCATAGCTTAATCCTTGATAATTTTTGTTCTTTTTACTTTCTATTGCTTCTTCTTCGATTAATTCTAATAATTTTTTTATTAAAACTTTATAATCTATAGATATTTTTTTTATCTTTTGCATTATTTCAATAAATTTATCAAGATTATTGTTAGTTATGGTACAATATAAATCTTTAATTTGTTTTTTTGAAATGGATCCAAAATGCTCAATTACATCCGATATGCTTACATTTTGGGTAGAACCTGATAATTGATCTAATATACTTAAAGCATCACGCATTCCACCATCACTAATGTATGCTATTTCTTCCAATGCATCTTTGTCTATATTAATTTTTTCTTCCTTAACAACATATTCCAATCTTTTAAGAATGTCTTTCGTAGATATTTTATGAAAATCAAATCTTTGGCATCTAGATAAAATTGTTATAGGAACAGCTTCAATATTTGTAGTTGCTAGGATAAAAACGACGTGTTTTGGAGGTTCTTCTAATGTTAGTAGCAATGCATTAAATGCGCTTGTACTTAACATATGTACTTCATCAATAATGTATACTTTATATTTTGAAAATGAAGGCGCTAATTTAATATTATTAATTATTTCTCTTATTTCATCAACTCCATTGTTTGATGCAGCATCTATTTCAATAATATCTGCGTTTTCTTTGAAATTTAGACATGTTTGACATTCGTTACATGGGCCATTTTCTTTAGGATTTAAACAGTTTATTGCTTTCGCAAAAACTTTGGCTGTACTTGTTTTGCCTGTTCCTCTAGGTCCAGAAAAAATGTAAGCATGAGAAATTTTATTGTTTTTTATAGCGTTTTTTAATATTGAAATCATATAATCTTGACCTATAATGTTTGTAAAATCATTGGGTCTATATTTTCGATATAATACTTTATAATCCATGACTTCACCTCTTTTTTATTATAGCATAATTATTAATTATTGTCCCTTTTCTTTTTAAAAAAGCTTTTTATTATTATATCATACATTTGTTCGTTTTGTCTATCATTTAATTTAATAAAATTAGTTTTTTCATATTCTTTTTTATTATTTTGTTTTTCCATTAAATAGTAAACATTTTTTATTCTTGATTGTTTTATTATATTTTCACACATATTACATGGTTTAAGTGTTACATATAAATCACAATCAAAAAGGCGCCAATCCTTTAATTTTCGACTAGCTTTTATAATAGCTAATATTTCAGCGTGATTTATTACATTATGCTTTTTTTCTCTTTTATTCCAAGCTTTAGCCATTATTTTATCATTTTTAATTATTATTGCACTTACAGGTACCTCATTTTTTTTACTCGCTTTTCTTGCTAAATTCAACAAAATTTTCACATATTTTTCTTTCATATATATTCTCCAATAAAAAAAGTGCACACAAATAGGGATTGACGTGGCTGCTACCTTCCAGTCCTGACCAATTTACAATATATTTGTTGCACATTACTAATTTAACACAAAACTGTTAAAATATCAAGATTTTTATTGCATATATTTAGTTAATGTTTCACGTGAAACATTGTTGATAACTTTTTTAGCATTTCATATTTTAATAAGTACACTGTTCATGTTCTTAATTCAATTAATTGATTAATAACATATAATTCATGTTTTATTCAGCAAAGCATTTAAAGATTATTGTTTGTTTTGCTAGTAATTTCTAAAATAATTTTTAAATATGATACATTTTATTTAGTATTTCTAAAATTTCAATGTTATTTTCATTAATTGTTTTATTTTTTGATTTTAAGTTGAACTGCAAATACAATGTTTCACGTGAAACATTGTTGATAACTTCTCTAAGTATTTCATATTTTAATAAGTGCACTGTTCATATTCTTAATTCAATTAATTGATTAATAACATATTATTCGTATTTTATTCAGCAAAGCATTTAAAGTTAATTGTTTGTTTTGCTAGTAATTTCTAAAATAGTTTTTAAATATGCTATATTTTATTTAGTATCTCTAAAATTTCAATGTTATTTTTATTATTTTCTTTTCTCAATTTTAACTTAAACCTCAAATACAATGTTTCACGTGAAACATTGTTGATAACTTCTCTAAGTATTTCATATTTAATTAAAAAATCTTTTATTTTAGTATTATTTTAAAAGTTTTAATATTTTATTTTCTTAAGGTGATTAATGTTGTTTTTAATCATTCTAATTTACTCTTTAATTCATTTTACACTGTTTGTTCAATGTTTCACGTGAAACATTAGATTTTTTTCCTTATCTTTTATACTTATCCACATTATTTTTCCTTCAATATTATAATAAAAAAACTCCATAATAGGAGCTTTTTTTATTCAATATTTTCAGTATTTTCCTCTTCTTTTTCGACTAGACTTATAGTAGTTACGTATTGGTTATCTTTTAAATTTATTAATTTAACACCTTGGGTTACTCTACCTAATGTATTAATTTGTTCTAATTTCATACGCATTGTAATGCCTGTATTTGTCATTATAACTAAATTTTTCTCTTCGTCTACTACTTTTACAGCAACTATATTACCATTTTTACTGGTTAAACTTAGTGCTTTTACACCTTTACTTCCTCTACTTGTTTCTCTAAAATCACTTACTAGCATCTTTTTTCCATAGCCTTTAACAGTTACTAACAATATTTTATCATTTTCATTAACTACTTCTGCGCACACGCATTTGCTACCATCTAAATTTATACCTTTAACGCCGCTTGCAGTGCGTCCCATTGATCTAATTTTTTCCTCTTTAAACTTAACCATTCGGCCGTTTTCACTACCTAATAAAACATAATTATTACCATTTGTTGCTTTTACTGCTATTAATTCATCATTTTCTTTTAAACTTATGCAAATCTTGCCTGACGTACGTATGTTCTCAAATTCGCTTATTAAGGTTTTCTTAACAATACCGTGATTTGTAACAAACAACAAGTATTTATTTTCGTCATTTTTCTTAATACCTAATATTGATTTTATATTTTCATCCTTTTCTAAAGGTAATAAGTTTATTATTGGTAAACCTTTAGACTGACGGTTAAATTCTGGTATTTCATAGCCTTTTATTCGATAAACTTTGCCTTTATTCGTAAAAAACATAACATAATCATGTGATGAAATATTGATGATATTCTCAACAAAGTCTTCATTATTTGTTGTCATTCCTTTTATACCCATTCCTCCACGATTTTGAGTTTTAAAAGTATCTGATGTAGTTCTTTTGATATAGCCTTTATTAGTCATAGCTATTAAAACATTTTCCTCAGGAATAAGTGATTCATCTTCTATATATTCTATGGCCGTCATATCTATATCCGTACGACGTTTATCACCATATTTTTCTTTGATTTCTAATAATTCTTCTTTAATTATATCTAATACTTTTTCTTCTGATGCTAAAATACTTCGTAATTCTTCAATTAGTTTTAATAATTCGCTTAATTCAGCTTCAATTTTTCCTCTTTCTAAGCCGGTTAAACGTCTTAAGCGCATTTCGAGAATAGCTTCAGCTTGTATTTCACTTAAGTTAAATTGATTCATTAAACCAGATTTTGCTTCCTCATCTGAAGCCGATGCTCTAATTAATTTAATTACGGCATCAATATGATCTAAAGCTATCTTTAAACCTTCTAAAATATGTACTCTTTTTTCAGCTTTATCTAAATCAAATTGAGTTCTTCTAATAATTACTTCTTTTTGATAATCTATATATTTTGAAATTATATCTTTTAAACCCAATGTCTTAGGAACACCATTATCTAGCATTAAAAAGATTATTCCGTATGTGGTTTGAAATGCAGTATGTTTATATAATTTGTTTAATATAACGCTTGCATTTGCATCTTTTTTTAACGTAATTGTTATTTTAATACCGTCTTTTAAGTCAGCATGATAATCAGTTATCCCTTCTAAAACCTTATTATGGACAAGTTCTGCTACTTTATTTTTCAATTCTAAAGTGTTAACTCCATATGGAACTTCATCAACAACAATATATTGTCTGCCATTTTTTTCATCAATATGGGCACGACTTCGTATTGTAATCGTTCCTCGTCCTGTTTCATAAGCTTTTTTTATACCACTATTTCCTAATATTAAAGCTCCAGTAGGAAAATCTGGTCCTTTAATATATTGCATTAAACCAGTAACGTCTATATCAGGATTATCTATATAAGCAATACATCCATCTATTACTTCACCTAAGTTATGAGGTGGGATATTAGTTGCCATGCCAACAGCAATACCCATTGTTCCATTTACTAATATGTTGGGAAAACGAGAAGGTAAAACTTCAGGTTCTTTAGTTGTTTCATCATAATTTGGAGTAAAATTTACTGTATTTTTATTAATATCTCTTAACAATTCCATTGATATTTTGGCAAGTTTTGCTTCAGTATAACGATAAGCTGCTGCTCCGTAGCCTTCTATATTACCAAAATTACCATGTCCATCAACAAGCATATATCGATAATTGAAATCTTGAGCCATGCGCACCATTGCTTCATAAATACTTGAATCACCATGTGGGTGATATTTACCCATAACATCCCCAACTATAGTAGCTGATTTACGATGTTGCTTATCGGGAGTTAAGCCATTTTGAAGCATATCATATAATATTCTTCGATGAACTGGTTTTAATCCATCTCTTAAATCTGGTAGGGCACGTGATACTATTACACTCATGGAATATTCTAAAAAGGAATTTTTAACTTCGGTTACAATGTTATTTTGTTCTAATTTATCCATACAAACCTCCTAAATATCTAAATTTTTTGCATATGGAGCATTAGTAGATATAAATTCTCTACGTGGTTCTACTTCTTCTCCCATTAACTTAGAAAAAATTTCATCTGCTGCAATTGCATCATCAACGGTAATTTGACGTAATACCCTTTTATTAATGTCCATAGTTGTTTCATTTAATTCTTCTGCATCCATTTCTCCTAAACCTTTCATACGAGCAACGTCATATTTGGTGTTTGGTGATAAGCTTTGAATATATTCATTTTTTTCTTCTTCGGTTAATACGTATTTTATCGTTTTTCCATGCTTTATAACGAATAAAGGTGGTTGGGCTGCATATATATGCCCTGCTTCTACAATTGGCTTAAAAAAGCGGTAAAAAAGGGTTAAAAGCAGTACTCTAATATGTGAGCCATCAACATCGGCATCAGTCATTATAATGATCTTATGATATCTTAATTTGTCTAAGTTAAATTCTTCACCTATTCCTGTACCGAAAGCAGTAATAATTGTCCTTATTTCTTCATTTGATAAGGCACGATCTAAGCGAGCTTTTTCAACATTTAATATTTTACCTCGAAGGGGAAGAATTGCTTGAGTCATACTATCTCTTCCTTTTATAGCTGAACCTCCAGCTGAATCTCCCTCGACTAAAAATATTTCGCTGATAGATGCATCTTTACTTTTACAGTCAGCTAATTTCCCATAAAAATTAGTTACATCTAAATCTCCTTTTCTTCGAGTCATTTCTCTTGCTTTTTTGGCTGCTATTCTCGCTCTTGATGCAGTCATACATTTTTCAATAATAAGTTTAGCAACGGAAGGATTTTCCATTAAAAAGCGCTCAAATCCTTCGCTAAATATATCATTAGCAATTTTTCGGACTTCACTATTTCCTAATTTTGTCTTTGTTTGCCCTTCAAACTGTGGATCAGGGTGTTTACAAGATATAATCATCGCTAAACCTTCCCGACAATCATCGCCAGTTAGAGAATCATCATTGTCCTTTAAAATTTTATTATTTTTAGCATAATTGTTTATTATTTTAGTTAAAGCAAATTTTACACCATCTTCATGTGTACCACCTTCGTAAGTATTTATATTATTAGTAAAAGAATACAAACTTGAATTGTATGAATCATTATATTGTAATGCAACTTCTATACTTATGCCATTTTCATTTCCTTCTACATATATAATATCATCATGAAGTGCTTGTTTATTTTTATTTAACATTGCTACGTATTCTATGATTCCACCATTATAGCAAAAAGTGTCTTTTTTTTCTTCTTCACGTTCATCTATTAAGATAATCCTTAAGCCTTTATTTAAAAAAGCTAGTTCTCTTAATCGATTTGCCAATGTATCGTAATTATAAACTGTTGTTTCCTTAAAAATTGTAGGATCAGCTTTAAAGGTTACAGTTGTACCAGTTCTTTCTTTGGCACATTTTTCGGTAACATGCATTGGTTCTACAGGATGACCTCCATTTTCAAATCTTTGATAATGAACTTCGCCTTCACGATAGACTCTTACTTCTAGCCAGCTTGATAAGGCATTAACAACACTGGCACCTACGCCATGAAGGCCTCCACTTACTTTGTATCCACCGCCTCCAAATTTTCCACCGGCGTGCAAAATGGTAAAAATTGTTTCAATTGTTGACAATCCTGTTTTAGCATTTATTCCTACTGGCATTCCTCTTCCATCATCTTTGACAGAAATAGAATTATCTTTGTGAATAACTACTTCTATGTCATCGCAGTATCCTGCTAAAGCTTCATCAACGGCATTATCTACTATTTCCCATACTAAGTGATGTAATCCTTTTTCACTAGTACTACCTATATACATACCAGGACGTTTTCTAACAGCTTCAAGCCCCTCTAATACTTGAATATCATTATCTGAATAATCATTTGGCATTATTACTCCTCCTCTACTTTGCCATTTTTAACATAAATACGCTGGGCGTTTATTAATAATTTTTTATCAACATTTGCAATTTCAGTAGTTGTAATAAATGTTTGCAAATTAGGATCAATAATAGATAAAATGTTATTAATTTTTTCACTATCTAATTCACTAAATAAATCGTCTAAGATTAAAATTGGTTTTTTATGCATGTTTGATTCAATATTTTTTATTTCAGCCAGTTTAAAAGCTATAATACTATTTTTTTGTTCACCTACTGATGAATATTCTTTAACAGGTTCATTATCAACTATAAATTCAATGTCATCATGATGAATGCCAAAAAGTGTTTTGCCTAAAAATATTTCCCGGGAAATATTTTTATTAAACATTTTGATTAAATTTTCTACGTTTTTGTCTTTAAATTCACTTTTATAAACAATTTTTAGATTTCCTTTATGAGTAATTTGATAATAAATATCGCTTATATAAGAATTTATGTTGTCAATAAAATTTTTACGTTTTATCATTATTTTTTCGCCTATTTTTACTAATTGTTCAGTTAAAATGGATAAATAAGTTGAATTATAAGATTTCCTTTTATTCATGTTTTTTAAATAAGCATTTCTTTGTTTTAAAATTTTGTTATAATTTGTTAATAATGACAAGTATTCGCTACTTATTCCAGATATTTCAATATTTAACATTTTTCGGCGAATACTTGGTGTATCCTTTATTAACTTTAAATCATCTGGATTAAATAGTATTACATTAACTTTTGTTATATAATCACTAATTTTAATAATTTTATTATTATCAATTTTAATTCTTTTACCAGCATTACTTATTATTATTTTATAATTGTTTAAAATATCATCTTTAATCATTCCCTCTATTTTAGCTATATTTTTACCTTTTTTTATAACTATAGCATCATTATTAGAGCGAAATGTCTTTGTTAAACCTAACATATATATTGCTTCAACTATATTTGTTTTTCCCATTCCGTTTAAGCCATAAATTATGTTAATTTTAGAAGAAAATTTTAAATCTAAAGATTCATAATTACGAAAATTTAATAATTTTAAACTACTAATTTGCATTTTTTAGCCCCTACTTTGTTGATATTTTAAAATTGATGGTATATTCGTACTCCTATACCTACATTAATTATATCACAAAAAATAGCCTTTTTAAAGCTATTTTTGATGTTTTCGGCTTCTTAAAGACGTTTCTAAGCGGATAGCACGTAATACTTGTTTGTCAAAATTTGAATATCCTAAATTTAAATTAATATTTTTTCCATTTTTTAGGGTAACAACAACTTTGTTATTATTGCCTATACTATATTTTAAAATATTTTTAGATATGAACCATACACAATTGGCATTTTGACTAGAATGGGTTGGTATTAAAATAAGCTCTTTTATTTCATCTAAAATAATTGGCGGTTTATAAGTAGCACCAATTAAATAAGAACTTGCTTTTCTCCGTCCTTCAAACGTTGAGCCATTTAAATTACAGTTGTACTCAATAATATTATTTATTGATTTATTTGAATATATTTCTTGATTATCTTCAAGAATCTTAGTGTTCTTACCATTTGGTAAAAGAACAATAGTATTTTCATTTATAATATACGGCACGACCAATGCCCCCTTTCATATATAGTTATATCATATAAAAGAGTAAAAATTTGTCGAACCGTGGAAAGGCATTAATAAGTTTTTATTGGTAAAATAAGTTGAATTAATGATTCATCTGTTAATGATTTTATAATTAATGGTTTTACATCACTATTTAATAATAGCAATACTTCTTCTTCTTGGAGCGTTTTTAAAGCTTCAAGCATGTATTTTGATGAAAAGGATATTTCAAGTCGGTCCATATTATTGGTTTCAACAGTTAGTTGTTCTTCAACTTTTCCTATTTCAGAAGCGTATGAATTAATTGTCATTTTGGTATTATCAAGAAGCATCTTTACAATATTTTTGTCTTTTCCTTGAGTTAATAGTGCCGCTCTATCTATAGCATCATTAAATTCTTTTTTATTAACTTTAATTATATATGCGAATTCACTTGGGATTAAATTAGAAGTATTTGGATAATTTCCACTTAATAAATTTGTTTGAAAATTAATATTTTTGTATTTGAATAATACCTTATTATTAAATATATGCATTTCAATATCATTATCATCTATTATAATTCGTTCTAATTCCATAATATTTTTACCAGGAATGACTATTTCTACATCTTTTTCAACTTCGCTAGCTAATTTAATATTTTTCTTAGCTAAACGATATGAATCTGTTGCTACTGTTTCTAATAAATCTTTGGTAAATTTAAAATTTACTCCGGTTAGAATTGGTCGTAACTCTTGATTGGATATAGCAAATACTGTTTGATTAATAATACTTTTAAATATTTCGCCATTAATTATTATTGGATCTTTATTTTCTTCTAATTTTACATCTGGATAATCGTTTATATCTAAACAATTTAAATTATATTGATTTAATTCTGTATAAATTTTAATTTTTAAACCGTCTATAACTTCAAAATTGATTAAATCACTTGGCATTTTTCTAACTATATCTAAAATGTATTTACTTTGGATTATAATGCCTCCATAGTTATGTATTTGTTTTATATTTTTAGATTCAATTAATACCTTTATTGTTAATTCAGAATCACTTGCGGTTAAGTATAAACCGTTTTGAGTTAATTCAAATTTTATTCCATTTAATACGGGAATAACGTTTTTAGTAGATATTGCTTTTATTACATTGTTTAATCCTTCTAATATAATATTTTTTTCAATTGTAAATTTCATATTTATTCCTTCTTTCTAAAATTATTTATATTTATATTAATGTTAGTAGTGTTTATAAGTTGCTTTTTGACTTATTTTACAAGCATTTTTTTGATATTTGAATGTTAATAACCTTAATTTTACTAACATATTTTTAACAACTTACTTACAATTTTGCTTTTATTTCTTTTATTGTTCGCTCTAATTCAGCATTTTCTAATAATTCTTGTTCTATTTTATCACAAGCAAATATAACTGTTGAATGATCTCTACCTCCAAATTCTAATCCAATTCTTGGATACGTTTCATTTGTTTCAAGTCTACATAAATACATTGCTAATTGTCTTGGATGTGCTACTTTATTGCTTCTTCTTTTACCCTTTAAATCTTCAACTGTAATGTTGTAATGATCTGCCACGGCTTTTTGAATTTTAGTTATGTTATTGTTTGAATATATGTTTTTATTAACAAAATCTTTTAAAGCTTCACAGGTAAATTCTAAATCTATAGTTTTAGGAACTATCATAGCAGTATAAGCCATTAATCTATTAACTGCGCCTTCTAGAAATCTTATATCATTTTGACAGGCATTAGCTATATATTCGATACTTTCTTCTTTTATTAAGTTAGCTAAGCTAGTATTTTCAATTTTTTTTCTAATAATTCGACATCTTAAATCAAAGTCTGGAGGATAAATATCAACTGGTAGGCCCCACATAAATCGTGAACGCAATCTTTCTTCTAATATTTTTAAATCATCAGGAGATCTATCACTGCTTATAATTATTTGTTTATTTGATTGGTGTAAATAATTAAAGGTGTTAAAAAATTCTTGTTGGGTTTTTTCAGCGCCTACTAAATACTGGATATCATCAATTATTAAAACATCAACATTTCGATATTTATTTTTAAAATCATTAGCATATTCTACAGTATTTTTGCTATTATCCGGATTGGCAATATTAGTGTATTCTGTCATAAATTCATCGCATGTACAATATAATACTTTGCGATTAGAATTGTTTGTTATGAAGTTACCTATAGCGTGCATTAAATGAGTTTTACCTAAACCGCTTTTTCCATATATAAATAAAGGATTATGAATTCGGCCTGGAGCTTCGGCAACAGCCATAGCGGCAACTTTGGCTAACCTATTAGTGTCACCTACAACAAAATTATCAAAATTTAAATTTTGGTTTAAATTTGTTTTAAAGTTTTTGTTAGTATCTTCTTGTTTATTAACACTTTCTTTTATTTGTTCATTAAATTCACTGTCTAAAATGAATTCTATATCATAATTAATTTGTGTTATTTCCAATAGTGTTTTTTCAATAAGTGAGTAGTAATTGTCGCCTAACATTTTTTTGTGAATTTCCATTGGAATTTTAAATGTTATTTTATCATTTGTTAAATTAACAATTTTTAAATCATTGAACCAAGCATGAAATGATGCCGGATTTATTTCTTTATATATTTTGTTTAAAAATTCTTTTAACAGTTCGTCTTTTTCCAATTACCTCACCCCACAATCTGAACTTTTGACACAATAATTGTATCTCATTTTGTCAGTAAAATAAAGGGTTAATTTATTCTTTTTTTATCCACATGTTATCCACATTGTTTTGACCGCATAAACATTGGATTACAATAGATTATCCACACTATCCACAATTTATTTAAAAAATATTATTATTATTAACATGGATATTTTTTTACAAATTGTTAGTAATGTGGATAACTTTAAAAAATGATACGCTAGATTAGGTTGGTACTAGGATTTGTATTTTTTTTGAAATGTGGATAACTTTGAAGTTATTAACTTTTTAATTAAAATATAGTGTTGATAAATTTAATAG
>CASEOP010000006.1 GCA_949289505.1 uncultured Mycoplasmatota bacterium | reverse complement strand
TGTCCCCTCTAAATAAATAAATGGTTATTTTGTCAGCTGCTAAAGCTTTTTGAGGCAAAAAAAACAAGCTTGTAAACATTAATAATATAAATAATATTTTCCTCATTATTACCACATCCTTTTACATATTATAACAAACTATTATAGGTTCGTAAAGTTGTTAACTTTTTTAAATAAAAAAATTGTACTATTTTTTAGCTTGTTTTCATAACTTTAATTAGAAAGATGAAAGATGGTGAAATTTTGGAAAAAAAAGAATTACTTGAATCAATAGCAAAACGTGGAAATGGAAGTATTTATTTGGGTGTGGTTGGTGCTGTTAGAACAGGTAAATCTACTTTTATAAAAAGATTTATTGAAAATTTGGTGGTTCCTAATATTACCGATGAATACGAAAAGAAGCACTGTTTAGATGAAATACCTCAGAGCGCTCAAGGAAAAGCTATAATGACTACTGAGCCTAAATTTGTTCCTTCTAATGGAGCAACTATTAATGTGGATGAATTTACAACAAATATTAAATTAGTTGATTGTGTGGGATTTGTTATTCCTGGTGCTACAGGTTATGAAGATGAAGATGGTAATCCAAGAATGGTTAAAACTCCATGGTTTCCAGATTCGATTCCTTTTGTGGAAGCAGCAGAAATTGGGACGGAAAAAGTAATTAGAGATCATGCTACTATTGGGATTGTTGTAACATCGGATGGTTCTTTTGGGGAAATTGCAAGAAATAATTACATAGATGCAGAAACACGAATTATTAATGAATTAAAAGAAATTGGTAAGCCTTTTATTGTTATATTAAATAGTATTCATCCAACTAATACCGAAACAGTTAGAATTGCTAAAGAAATGGAAGATAGTTATGATGTTCCTGTAATTCCTATTAGTGCTGAGGCAATGAATGAACGAGAAATTATGGAAATATTAAAAAAAGCCTTATATGAATTTCCAGTTTTAGATATTAAAGTTAATATTCCTGAGTGGATTGATGCATTGCCTAAGTCTCATGTAATTAAACAACACTTTTTAGAAAAGATTAGAGAAAGTGTAATAAGTGTTGAAAAAATTAAAGACGTTGATTATATTTTAGGACATTTTGCCGATAGTGAGTACATTTCTAAATCTTATATTAGTGAACTTGATGCCGCAACGGGGACTGTTACTATTAATTTGGAAGTTAGAGAAGAGCTTTATAATGAAGTTTTAACTAGTATTATGGGAGAGGCTGCCTCAAGTAAAGCTGGGCTTATAAGAATATTTGCCGATTATAAAGAGGCAAAAGAAGAAATGGAAGCAATAAAAGATGCCTTAAAAGTGGCTAGAAGTTCTGGCTATGGAATTGTATACCCTACTATTAGAGATATGAAATTAGAAACACCAGAAATAGTTAAGCAAGGTACTAGATACGGAGTTAAATTAAAAGCTACTGCCTCATCTATTCATTTAATGAAAGTTGAAGTACAGTCAACTTTTGAACCGATTATTGGTAGTGAAGCTCAAAGTAAAGAACTTATTAATTATTTAATGAAAGATTATGAGAAAGATCCTAATTCTATTTGGCAAAGTGAAATATTCGGTAGAAGCCTAGAAGCTATAGTTCAAGAAGGAATACAAGCTAAACTATCAATGATGCCTGATGCAACTAGATATAAGCTTAGCCAAACAGTTACTAAAATTGTTAATAAGGGTGCTAATAATTTAATTGCTATTGTAATATAAATATTTATAATCAAGATTTTAAGTCTTGATTTTTTTATTAAAAATTATGGATATTTGTTGAGTAAAACTAGCAATAATAATAAAAAAAGTGATAAAAATCACCTTTTATTAAAATCAAATTTTGTATATTTTATTTTTTCGTCTAAAATATATTAAAATACTTACGCCTAATAAAATTACAACAATTATTTGGCCATTAATAATTCCAGTTTTAGGATTTTCAATTGTTTCTGAACTATCAGTTGTTAAAGCAGTATCACCAAGAGTTACGCCTTCATATTCACCATTAGGATTAGTAAGATTTGCGGTAGCATTATCATTTATTGGGGCTTCATCATCAATTAAAGGTGTTTCTTCAGCTTTTTCAATACTTGTGTAAACACGAATAGAACTTTGAATATTTAATTTTTCGCCTAAATCTATCCAAGATGTACCATCAGTTGAAATAAAAGATACACCGTTTGTAATATTAAATGAATTATAGGGGCTTGTTTTGGAAGTAGATTGCATAGCTACAGGTATTTCATCACTTGTTTTACTATCCGTTTCATATTTAACTATTATAGAATATTTATCAGTTATAAAAATGTCTTTATTAGGTATTATACTCATATATCCCGCATGAGAAGTAGTTCCTTTAGCAATTTCTTCATAATTTTTTAAAGATGCATTACTTGCATAATAAACTGTATAATTAATTCCTTCTTTACTAGTCGCAAATGTTACTTTATCTATTTTTTCCGTTTCTTTGTTTTTCTTCGTATAAATATTGGCAATATAATTAATATTAGATTTGCTAGTTAAAGTAACATTAGTTCCTAAATCATCATAATAATAAACTTCATCTGATACGTCTAAGTTAGTGTTATAAAATCCTACTATGTTGGTGCATATATTTATATCATCATACGAAACATAATAATAGCCATTATCTCCTACGTTAGTTCCATATGAATTTTTTACTATCCATGCTCCCTTTCTTGTTGATGAGGTTTTAAAACTATTTGTTTCAATATTATCGTTCCAACCAACTATGGTTAGAGCATGGTTAGAAATATTAAAATCATTGTAATAGTAATAAGCATTATTTATATACTTGTCACTTTTAATATCAAAGTATATGGAAGCGGATAAAGCCCCGTGATTAACTAAATATTGTTTTATGGTGTTTATACTATCAGTGCTACAAGCTCCTTGAGGATTGTTTAAATAAAATATATCATCAACATCAATTATGGCTTTTTTATTAATAATATCATTTTGAGTAATTTTAGTATTATTATTTAAAATATTTGTTAACAAAGAAAATGGCATGTCGTTTTCTTTAATTGGTCCCCAATAGTTTAGGACATATGCTGTTGTATATTCTTGCTTTCCTCCACCATTAAAAGGACGATTAAAGGTAATAAAACTAGGAGTATACAAAGAATTTTGAGTCATTAATTCTAAGTGAGAAACACTTAAATAGTCAGTAGAAATACTATTTTTTAATAAGTTTGATTCAATAGCAGCAAGAGTAGAAAAAGCCCAACAATCATCAGTTATGTCTTGGTTTCTTACGGGTAAAATATAATTATCTTGGAGAGTAAAATAAGACATAGAATAACTTTTAGAACTGCCTATTAAACCACTTTCATCAGTGTTTTTACACATATTTGGCATAGGCACATTTTGTCTTTCTTTCTCACTTAAGTTTAGCCATGATATATATTCTTCCGAATATTCACATAATTCTAAGTCAATATCGGCTGCAAATACATTGGTAACACTCATAAATAAAATACTAATTATTACTGCTAATTTTTTCATAATCACACTTCCTATTCTTTATGTTCATTATAACATTTTTGAACAAATTTTGACATATAATTTATTTTGGTTTACATTTTTTTATGAAAAAAGATGGCCGTTTTAGGACATCTAATTTTTTTTCATTTTAATTTCTTCATTAAGCATATTAATAAAGTCCGTAATACTTAAATTATTTGTTTCTTCACTTCCACATTTACGGTAACTTATAGTTTTAGTTTCTAATTCTTTATTACCAATGATTAGAGCATAATTTTTTTTATTAATAACACTTTCGCGCATTTTATAGCCTAATTTTTCTTCCCTATCGTCTAATAGAACACGAATATTTTGCTCTTTTAATTTAGCAAATATTTCTTTAGCGTAATCTAAATGATATTCATTATTTACAGGAATAATGTTAACTTGAACTGGGGATAGCCATAAAGGTAATAATCCTTTTTTTTCTTCTAAATAGTAAGCTATAAAACGATCTAAACTGCCAAATATTGCTCGATGTAATACGACTGGTGTTTTTTTGCTACCATCTTTATCAACGTAATTTAAATCAAAACGCATTGGTAAGCAAAAATCTAATTGACAAGTTGATAAAGTGTATTCATTACCAACTGCTGGTTTTACTTGAACATCTAATTTCGGACCATAAAAAGCAGCTTCACCTATTTTTTCTGTATAAGGTATACCAATATGATTTAAGACTTTTCTTAATTTATCTTCAGCATGATTCCACATTTCATCATCAGGATAATATTTAACTGTGTCTTTAGGATCACGTAAGGATAACTCAAAGCGATATTCTTTGATGCCTAATTCTTTGTATACTTCTAAAATTAAGTTAACTACTAAACTAAATTCTTCTTCTATTTGCTCAGGAGTTACAAATAAGTGGGCATCATTTTGACAAAATGTTCTAACCCTTTCTATCCCTTTTAAAGCTCCACTTGCCTCATAACGACAATCTCTTGCTATTTCGCCAATACGAATTGGTAGGTCACGGTAAGAATGAATTTTATTAGCATAAATCATCATATGATGTGGACAATTCATTGGCCTTAAAACAAATTCTTCACCATCAATTTCCATCTTTGGAAACATACTATCTTGATAATGTTCCCAGTGGCCACTTGTTTTATATAATAAAACATTACCTAATGGCGGTGTTAAGACGTGTTGGTATCCTAATTTCTTTTCTTTGCCTTTAATATAATTTTCTAATTCTTCCCATATTATGTATCCATTTGGTAAATACATAGGAAGCCCTTTACCAACCAAATCAGATGTCATAAAGATGTTTAATTCTTTACCAAGTTTACGATGGTCTCTTTCTTTAGCTTCTTCTAGTAAGTGGAGGTGTTCGTCTAATTTTTCTTTGGTATCAAAACATACTCCATATATTCGTTGAAGCATTTTATTATTTTTATCACCTTTCCAATAAGCTCCACTTACTTTTAAAAGTTTAAAATTTTTACATTCTTTTACGGTTTCTACATGTGGACCACGACATAAATCAGTAAAATTGCCTTGTGTGTAACAACTTATAATGCTATCTTTAGCCATGTTGTTTATTAAATCTAACTTATATTCGTCATTTTTAAATAATTCTAAAGCTTCAGCACGAGTAATTTCTTTTCTAATTATTTTTTTACCATCTTTAGCTATTTTTTTCATTTCTTTTTCAATGGCAGGTAAATCTTCATTAGTTAAAGTAATCCCATTTAAATCTATATCATAATAAAAGCCTTCTTCAATTACTGGCCCTACCCAAAATTTAGCATTGGGATATAAATGACTTATAGCCTCAGCTAATAAGTGAGCACAACTGTGATTTAAAACACTTAATTTTTCATCTTCTTTAATATTAATCATTATTTTCACCTTCTATTTTTTCAAAACGATATTTTTGACCTATTACGTTATCAGGTCTTTTACTTACATCTTCTTTGTCTAAAAACATGGATAATGGTCTTACCCAATAATTTCTATCATGTTTATACACTACCATATCTTCTAAATTCTCAGAATTTTTAGCTAGACAAACTATTTCAATTATATTGCCTTTAAAATGTCTAAATAAATCTTTTTCCTTTATTTCCATATATTCTCCTTTCATAAAAAAAGGATAATACCTAAGGAGCTTAGTTAAGCGGTACCATCCTTTTATTTTACTTAATTTATATAACGGTATTAACCGGAGATGATTAGTCTCTCTAGAAAGTAGTAATTAATAAGTATATTTACTGACTTACACCTTATATCAGCTCTCTATAAAATATAGTTTATTAATCATGTCTTTCATCATCGATTTAGTCTAGTATATCATACATTATAGGGTAAAACAAGTTAAATCAAGACATTTTCCCCATTTTCACAATGCTTATAAAACTCTTTTAAATTGATATGAAATTTAGGCTTTTTATATTTATATATACACAAATAATCAATATCCATGCAATGTAATTTATTGTATTTTTTAAATTTTTCTTTAACATCTTTTAATAAGTCATATAGACTTAAAAATTCGTGAATGCCTTTATTAGGCTCCCAAGCATGTTCAAACCAATAGAATTTTTCGTTTTCTTCATACACAATAAAAGTATGAGTGTATATTTTTTTGGCATCATAGTAAATCATAAAATAAGTGTTAAATTTTAGTCCTAAATTTTTAAATACACTTCTTTCTAATTCAACTTGGTCATAACATGTGCCAACTTTACTTTCTAATACTTCTTCCGGTTTAGCTAAAATATATTTTTTCTTAAAACTTTTTTCGGTATTAACGTATATATTCTTTTCTATGTCTATCCAACCATATTTTATATCTTCTAAATAAGTCATTAAATCAATAACATTTTTTATTTGCTCCATTTTACTCCACCTACACGCTATTATACCAAATTATTAACTAAAAGTGCAAATGTTTTAAAACATTTTATCGACATTTTTAGGAATGTCATCATTTACGACTTTTTTTATTATTTTATCTTTTAAGTCAGAATTAACTTTTTTGCCAGTCATTTTACTTAAAGTATCAATTACTTCTCTTAATGTTTTTTCGTCTTTCATGTTTCCTTTTTGTAGTTTTTCGGCTAAAGAAATAATGGTATTTTTATCAACTTTAGTTTTTTTCTCTATTTTTTTAAAAAATGAATCATCCATCATTAAAAAAACCTCCTATCACAATATATGCTAGAAGGATGTAATTTGATTATTTATAATATTCGTAAAATAGTTCATCTGGTTTTAAATTAAAAACTTTGGCTATTTTTAAAGCTAAATCATAATATAATCTACGGTTGCCATTTTCAATTTGCCAATAATAAGCTTTACATATTCCTATTTCTTTGGCCACATTTTCATATGACATATTGTTTTCTTTGCGTAAATTTTGTAATTTAAAATTTACTTTTGTACTACTTTTCGCCATAATTCCTCCACTAGTAATATAATATATCAAAATTTTTTGGTTGTCAAATTTTGTGTTGCTATCGATGGGTAGACTTTGTAATAAATTATCAATAATATTAAGTGTGAGGAGTGTTTGGATGAATTTAAAAGAAGTAGTAGGTATCAACTTAAAATATTATCGATATCAAAGTGGTCTATCACAAGAAAAATTTTATACAAATTTAGAACTTAATCCTAAATATATGGCTTGTATTGAGCGTGGCGAAGAAAATATTACCATTGATTATATTGAAGAGATAGCTATTAAGCTTGGTATTTCAACCCACGACCTTATAACTTATAATGAAAAACATATAGTTGATAAAAAAAGAATTGATGAAAAAATAAAAATTGGGAATTAAAGAATTAGAAATTTAACTAATTCTTTTTTGTTATTTCCAAAGTTAGTTAGGAATCTTGGACAATATTTCGCTAACCCTTTTTTTGTAATAATAATTTTAAAACATTAATTTATGCTAAATCTATTATTAGAATGATTATTCCCTTTCATTTTTATTTTTAAACTGTAATATTATAGGCGTTCCGGTTAAATCAAAATTTTCTCTTAATTTATTTTCTAAGTATCTAGCATAACTAAAATGTAACAATCCTTTATTGTTTACTTGAAAAGTAAATTTAGGGGGATTTATACTAGTTTGACTTACAAAATATATTTTTAATCTTTTTCCTTTGTATGAAGGAGGTATTTTAAAACTTACAGCATCCATTATTACATTATTTAGTATACTTGTTTTGATTTCTTTGTGGTTATTTTCATAGGCACTAAGTATTTCTGGCATAAGAGTATGTATTCTTTTTTTGGTTAAAGCTGATAAAAATACTATTTTTATGTATGGAGCAAATTGAAATTCGTTAGCTATTTTTTTCTTCCACTCTTTGATTGCAATATTGGGATTATTTATTGTATCCCACTTATTGACTACTAAAACTATACCCTTTCCAGCCTCGATAGCATAACCTAAAATATGTTTATCGTGTTCAATAATTCCTTCTTCTGCACTAATTACTACAACACATACATCTGATTCTTCTATTGCTCTAATACTTCTTAAATAGCTATATTTTTCAATATTTTCATATATTCTTCCTTTTTTTCTAAGACCCGCTGTATCAACTATTATATAGTCTTTTTTTTCATAAGTAAATTTAGTATCTATGGCATCACGGGTAGTTCCGGCTATGTCACTTACTATTGCTCTTTGTTCATTTACTAAAGCATTAATTAAACTACTTTTACCAACATTTGGCCTTCCTATAATACAAAATCTAGGAATATGATTAGCAATTGATTCATTTATGTTTATGTCTTTTGTTATTTCTTCTAATAGTTCTTTAAAACCTATATTATGCTCGCCACTTATAGGTATAATTTTTTCAAAGCCTAATTCATAAAATTCATATAAATTTTCAAGTCTTTCTTCATTATCCATTTTATTGACTAAAACTATAACTTCCTTGCTTGTTCTTCTTAATATATCTTTTATATGAAAATCAGTAGCATCTAAACCATATTTACCATCAACAACAAATAATATTTTATCAGCTTCATCAATAGCTAATTCAGCTTGAATTTTTATTTCCTTATTAAAATCGGCTAAATCAGCAGTAATACCACCTGTATCTATTAAAGAAAACTTCTTATCATTATAATTTACAACACCATATATTCGATCTCTTGTTATTCCTGGTTCGTCCATAATAATAGATTTCTTTTCTTTAATTAATTTATTAAAAATAGTTGATTTACCTACATTTGGTTTGCCTATTAAACAAATACATTTTTTCATGTGCAAAACCTCCTTTTTATTATTCTATTTTATCATAGAAAATACTTTTTAACAAACTTTATCTTCAATTTCAACATATACTTGATTATTTTTTAAGTAAAGTATTATTTTTAAATCATTTAAAGATTCATTATTTATTGGACTTAATACTTCATCATCTTTATCCGGAGAAAAAGAACCGTTTTTTATTAAATCATTAACAGTAATTGTTAAACTTTTATATCCATTATAATATTCTTCACTTTGATTTAATTCATATTCATAGCCAAAGGCATAAGATTTGGCGGCTGATTTAATCATGTCTAATTTGGCACAATAAAGATTTTCTTTTGATTTACTTGATAAATTAATTACACTAGCACTAGCTATAGTTGTTATAATTGCTAATAAAGTGATGACACATAAAATTTCTATTAATGTAAAGCCTTTTTTGTTTTTCATATTTAACACCCTTATTTTTATTGTACTAAATTTCTAACGAAAAGTCTATGAAGTTGATATATTTCACTTCACAAAAAAGTACAAAGCGTGTAAAATATGTAACT
>CASEOP010000005.1 GCA_949289505.1 uncultured Mycoplasmatota bacterium | reverse complement strand
TGGAGCAAGTAAGCAGATTCGAACTGCCGTCTCAACCTTGGCAAGGTCGCATACTAACCACTGTACTATACCTGCATGCATAAATATATTATCAAATTATATTATTAAATGCAAGGATAAATTGCAAAAAAATGTGTTTTAGGATATAATTATGGGGAAGAAGGTTGATTATGAAAGAAAATGTTAGTTTATTTTTTCGAAAATTACGAAGAAATATTATTGAATATATAGCTACTAATCGTTTGTTTTTGACATATGTTATAATTGCTATGCTAGGACTTATGTTAGTAAGATATTTTACAACTGAAAATATGTGGGCATTTGAAACATTGATTTGCGATTTAGCACTTGTTTTAATAATTGGTTCTTTTGGGTATTTAGTTAAGCCTAAAAATCAGTATCGTTATTTTATGATTATATTAATCATATTTGCAGTTATGGAAATAATTAACTCTATATATTATACATTTTATATGTCTTTTGCATCTTTTGGTGAATTGGGAACTGTGGGACAAACAGAAACTGTTATGGATTCTGTGTATGATAAACTTAAGTTAACTGATTTAATGTATATTTTATTTCCTTTCTTATTTTATTTAATACATAGTAAATTATTAAAAACTGCTTATTATAATTTTATGAGTGTAGTAGAAAAAGGAAAAAAAATGTGTACTGTTACATTATTAATTGGTTGTCTTTTTTTAGCTTATACTTTTGTTACTGCAACTGCTACGGATTATTCAAGACTTGCTAAACAGTGGAATAGGGTTTATGTTGTTGAAAGATTTGGGTTAGTGTTATATCAAATAAATGATTTAATTCAAACACTTACGCCTAAGTTTAGTAGTTTATTTGGGTATGAAGAGGCAGCACAAAGTTTTGTTGATTATTTTACAAGTGATGATATTGATTTGTATGATGGTGATAATAAATATACAAATATTTTAGATGGTTATAACATTGTATTTATTCATATGGAAGGTATGCAAACTTATTTAATGGATTTAGAATTTAATGGTTTAGAAGCTACACCTAATTTAAATAAAATAGCTAGTGAAGGGATGTTTTTTACTAATTTTTATCCTCAAGTAAGTATTGGTACTTCAAGTGATACAGAATTTACTCTTCTTACTAGTTTAATGCCTGCGGCTAGTGGAGCGGTATTTACTTCTTATTATGATAGAAATTATATAAGTATTCCTAAATTATTAAAAGAAAAAGGATATTATACATTTAGTATGCATGGTAATTATGCGTCAATGTGGAATAGAGCTACGGTTCATCCAGCTTTAGGTTATGATGATATGTTTTTTGAAGAGTCTTATACTTATAATAAAGATGCTGATGATCCTAATAATTTAGAATATATTAATTTAGGTATAAGTGATAAAAAGTTTTTTGAACAAGTTGTTCCTATTTTGGAAAATATAGAAATTAATAATGATAATTATATGGGAACTATTATAACACTTTCTAATCATTCGCCTTTTAAATATTTAGATAAATATGGTGAATATGATATGTCTACTACTTATAATGAGTGTGATGAAGTGACTGGTTTATGCGAAGATGTAACAACAAATTATTTATATGGTACAGACGTAGGTAATTATATTATGAGTAGTCATTATGCTGATGCAGCTTTAGGAGAATTTTTTGAATATGTTAATAATTCTACAGCATTTGATAATACGGTTTTTGTTTTATATGGAGACCATGATGCCAAGTTATCTAGAAATGCTTTAAATTATTTGTATAATTATGATTATAAAACGGGAGAACTTAAAAGTGAAGATGATTCTAGCTATATTACTTATGATGATTATGATCACGAACTTAATAAAAATACTCCATTTATTATATGGACTAAAAATAAATCACTTAGAAATAAATTACATGGTAAAGTAGATTATGTTATGGGAATGTATGATGTAATGCCGACACTTGGTAATATGTTGGGAATAGAAAATGAATTTGCGATGGGACATGATATTTTTAATATTAAAAATGATAATTTTGTTGTTTTTCCTAATGGTAATTTCTTAACTAATTTGATATACTATGATAATTCTAATAGTCAATATAAAGTAATAAAAGAAGGAGCAGAATTGCCAGCTGATTATATAAGTAATTTATTGGATAAGTCAGAAAAAATACTTGAAGTATCAAATGCAATAATTGTTCATGATTTAATTAAAAATGAGGGTGAAACAGTTAGAAAAATGAAAGAAAAAGAGGTTGTCGAATGAGAAAAAGATATAAAATAGGGTTGATAGTTATAAGTGTATTATTAATTATTGTTACAGTTTTGGGAATGCTTAAGATGTTTTTTAAGGAGGAAAAACCTGAAAAGGAAGCTAATGTGTCAAGTATTATTTCTAATATAAGTGATTATGGATATACCTTAGATGATAGAGACACTAAATATATGAAAGAAGCATTTGAACAATTGAAAGAAATTTTAACTGACAAGAATATTGATTATGATGAATATGCTAAAGTTTTAGCAAAGCTTTTTGTAATAGATTTTTATACTTTGGATAATAAAATTAATAAATATGATGTTGGAGCATTAGAATATATTTATAGTAATAAAGTAGATACATTTAGACAAAAAGCAATTGATACTATTTACCGTGATGTTATTGATAATACTTATCTTGATAGAGTACAAGAGTTACCAGAAATTACAAATGTTGATATTATAAATGTTTTAGATGTTAAATATAATTTAGAAGATAAAGAAGTAGATGCAATAAAAATAACAATGAATTATGAATATAAAGAGAATTTAGGATATGATAATGAAGGGACAATTATATTGATTAAAAATATTAATAAATTAGAAGTTATTTATTATGAGCCAAAAGTTTTAGAAGTTTAAGAGGAGGAGTAATAGATGAGGAAGTTTGATCCAATTGATATTTTCTTTATTGCGATAATTAGTACATATTTTATTATCCTAATCAGTATTGGAATTACTTTTTTGTGTATTACTTTAAGTAAAAATAAAAAGCAAAAATTAGTAAAAAAGCTTGAAAAAAATAATTTAAAAGAAAAAAATAATATTAAAGATGTACATTTAAATATTAATAAATTGAAAAAACATTGTACAATAATGATAAAAAAACTGTTTATGAAAGAAGTTGTCACTAATAATAAATCAAAAAGAAATGTAAAAGTTTTAGAACCTAAGAAAGTAAAAGTAGAACAAAACGAAAAAATTAAATTGAATAATAAAGAAACTAGGGAGAATACTACTAAAAAAACTACTAATAAAAAAAGAACAGGAAATGCTAAAAAAAGCAATAACAATAATAGTAATCAGTTTAAAAACAGTACTAAGGAAAAAAATGTGGATGATATAAAGAAGACGGGAACTAAAAAAATGTCGGGAAATGTTAATAATAAGCAAATGAGTAGTTCTAATACATTAAATAAGACTAGCAATACTAAAAAAACAAGTAAAACTAAAAAGAGGGGTAAGAAAAAAACAAATGTAAAGAAAAAAAGTGGATTTAAGAAAAAATAAAAGTTGTTAATATTTTGTAAATATACATTTGCTTTACGAAAGGATAATAAAATGGTTTTATTATTCTTTTTTTGGGTTTTTGTCTAATCGTTATTTTCAATTTTTCATACATTAACTTAGGAGGTAATTAAAAATGTTGTTTGAAGATAATGATTTTGATATTAATATGGCATTTTTCATTCCAGATGTGAATTCTAGCCGTAAAGTGAATATTTTGACGCCAATTGAAGGATTTTTAAGAGGTAATATGTTTGAAGATGAATATGAACCTTATAAAAATTTGACTTATTTTAAACTTAAACCTAAAGATGAAAAAGAACAAATGCTTTATCAAATTATGGCTTTATCATTTGCTGTCAATGATTTGAATTTGTATTTAGATTTACACCCAGATGATAAACAAGTATTAGATTTATTTAAAAAATATGCTTTAGAAAAAAGTGAGTTGGAAAAAAATTATGTAAAAAAATATGGCCCACTTGAAGTAACACAAGTAAATGGCAATAAGTTTAATTGGGTTAATAATCCTTGGCCTTGGGAAAAAATGGGAGGTAGTATGTATGTTTAAATATATAAAACACACCAACTATCCTATTAATATTAGTAAAAAAGATTTAAAGATGGCTAAATATCTTATTACGCAATTTGGTGGTGCAAATGGAGAACTCGGGGCTGCAATGAGATATTTTTCACAAAAATTTAGTATGCCTGATGATTACGGTAAAGCGTTATTAAATGATATTGCCACAGAAGAACTTGGTCATTGTGAAATGATTGCAACAATGGTTCACCAACTTACTAAAAATGCAACTATAAAAGAAATGGAAGAAGCAGGACTTGGCAGTATGTATGCTGAACATAAAAAGGGAATTTATCCAACAAATGCTTCAGGAGTTCCTTTTACAGTTTCTTACTATGCTGTAACAGGTGATCCTCTAGCAGATATTATGGAAGATATGGCAGCAGAACAAAAAGCTCGAGCAACTTATGAGAGTTTAATTAATTTAACTGATGATGAAGATGTTATAAAAGTATTACTTTTCTTAAGACAAAGGGAAGTAGTTCACTATAATAGGTTTAAAGAATTATTTTTGTATTATAAAAATAAAGGGTATTAATAAGCCCTTTTTTGACTTGTAAAATTTAAGCAATTATGATAGTATATTATTAGAATAGGAAATGGTGGGTGGCTAGTATTTATGCACACAGAAGTTTTTAATAATATTGATTTGTTGGTTGAAATGGCTGGATCTTTTTTTAGTGCTGAGGAAATTGAAAGTGATTTAATTGCAATTAATAAAGATATAAAGAATAAAAAGCAAAAAATAGAAGATTTAAAAAATTTAATGGTTGATACTCGTTATTTTAATGCTTCAAGTGAATTGGTTGATAAAAATATAGAGATTAGCTTGAAGTCAAAAATAAGTCGATTAAACAAAAAAATAAAAGATTTAACGGAAGAATTTAATGAAGTTAAAGAAAAAGAAAGTGTCTTAAATCGAGAAATAAATGCATTAAAACAAAATCTTGATGTTGCAAGAAAATATGTTGAGACTTTAGAGTTAAAAACTAGTAGTGGTAGTACTTCTTATGAAAATATTGTAAAAAAAGAAAAAGAGCATTTAAGCTTATTAGAAAAAGATTTAAAGCAAAAGCAAGGTAAATATCAAGCAGTTTTAAAAGAAATGGAATTACATAAGCAAGCTTTAAATGAATTAAATTCTAAATTAGAAATAGATAAAGATAGATTGCAAGACGTTATGGATAATTTAGCTAATCCTAATACATATATTGATGAAGAATTAAAGAAAAGTGATGAAGAAAAATTACAAAGCTTAAATGTTTCATTAGAAGATTTAGAAAAAAAGAAATTGGAATATTTGACTGATCCAATAATGATTGCTGCCGATGCTAAAGAACTTGTAATAGCAAATGATTATCAAAAGGCTTTAAAAAAAATACAAGAGTTATTAAATATTGTAAAGTCTAAACCATTTATGGACATTAATAATGTTAATATTTTAGATGATGAACTTGAGAAAAAAGAAAGTGAAAGATTAGAGTTAGCTAATTATATTGATAGTAAGAATTATGACACGTTAAATGATGATTTTATAAATAAAAGAAAAGATTACTTAACTAATTTTATTAAGCAAAAGGAAGAAGAAATTAAACAAACGGAAGATACAATAAAAGAAATAAATTTAGAAATTGAAGATAATTTAAGTAATTTGATTCAAGAATTAGAAACTAAAATAGATGTAATTACCAAGCAAATAGATAGTTATAAAGAAATGCTTGAAGATAAGAGTAAATCTAAAAAGACTAAAGCTAATTTAGAAAATGCTATCATAAAAAAGGAAAAGGAAAAAGAAATTATGAATGATATTTTACTAAAATATAAAGATAATTTACTTTTCCAAATAAATTTGGTTAATACTTTGTCTAAATTAATTAAAAAGTATAATTTTTATATAGAACAATCAAGAGAAGAAATAAGTAATTTAGAAAATTTGGCTGTAATAGAAACTAGTGCTAAAGATGTTTATGAAGAAGAATGTGATAAAGATAAATTAAAAAATATAAACGAAGAAATAAATCAAATAAAAAAACGTAAAAAGTATGATCGAACTCCAGATGAAATCTATGATCAAATTGAAATGATTTTAGCTAGTAGTAATTCTACTAAAGTTTTAGAAACAAAGTCTAAAGATGATGATATAAAAATAGATGATTTATTTGATGATGATTTAGTAAGTGGTGAGACAAAACGTTATAAAGTAGTAGAAATGATACCTGCTAAAACTGTTCAAGCTAGTACAAATAATGGAGGGGTATCTGATGGGAATTAAAATAAATTATATTATTGTTTTAGATAATAGTGAACAGTACATTGTTTTAAAAGAGGCTATGTATTATGGAAAAAAGTATTTTTTAGCAATGATGTTAGATGCAAATAGAAAAGTTATTGCTTCTAAAGTAGTAATTTTAGAGGAATATGTGAGTGGATTTGATATCTATGTTAGTAAAGTGATTGATAAAGATTTAATTGCTGTTTTGACAAGAATGTTTAAAGCTCAAATGTAATCATTTACAAAAAACTAGATTGTCAGCCACTTTTTTGATATAATTAATAAGCAATAGGAAGGTGAAGTTATGTCTTTAGCTAATATTTGGGATATTATAACTAAGATAATAGATATTGGAATAGTTTGGTTAGTATTTTATTATATATTGAAAAATATTAAAAATAATATTAAAATGGTTTTGATTTTTAAAGGGGTTTTACTGATATTAATAATTAAGTTATTAAGTGATTTTTTAGATTTGTATACAGTTGGGGTTATATTACAATATTGTCTAGAATGGGGGCCACTTGCTATAATTGTAATATTTCAACCAGAAATTAGAAGTGTTTTAGAATCAATTGGAAGAACGCAACTTCTTGGTCGTCATAAAATTCTAACAATAGATGAAAGAGAAAAAGTTGTATATGAAATAATGAAGTCTATTGAATATTTTAAAAGAAATCGAATTGGCGCTTTAATTGTTGTTGAAAGGGAAGTTTCTTTACAAGAATATATTGAGCCTGCTACAAAAGTATATGCTGATTTATCAAGTGATCTTTTAGAAACAATTTTCTTCCCTAATGGGCCACTTCATGATGGTGGAGTTATTATTCAAGGAGATAGAATTACAGTAGCGGGAGCAGTATTTAAAACTAGTATGAATCCTTCAATTTCCAAAAGGTTAGGTACAAGACATAGGGCGGCTTTAGGTATTGCTGAAGAATCTGACGCTATTGCCTTGGTAGTTTCAGAAGAGTCAGGTAGAATTAGTGTGGCTTTAGATGGAGAACTTAATTATAATTTGACTATTGATGAATTTAGAATGATTTTAATAGATGCACTAAATCCTAAACCTGAAGTGTTTTATGAAGCAGAAGATAAGAAAAGTGTAGGTGACGAATAATGAAAAAATTAATAAAAGTAATTGGAAATTTTTTCATGGCTATATATCGAATAATAGATAAGTTAATAGTTACCCCAATTAGTAGATTGATTTTTAATATTAGAGAATATTTGCGGGCTAAAAATATAAAGTTGGAGTATATTATAAATCGACCTAATTTTATGATTTATGTTTCGTTGATATTAGCAGTTTTTGTTTTTTTACTTATTGATTCTAAAGTAATTACATTAGTTGAATCTGAAGCTGAAGTTATAACTAATGTTCCTGTTACGGTAAATTATAATGAAGAAGCTTATGTGGTTGAAGGAATACCTGAGACAGTTGATATTGTTTTAATAGGACGTAAAAGTGATATTTATTTAGCTAAACAATTAGGGACAAATAATGTTATATTAGATTTGTCTGATTATGATGCAAGAGACTCAGCATATCGTGTTTATTTATCTTATACAAAATCTATTGATTCTATTCAATATAAGCTTGATCCTTCTTATGTTACAGTTACAATTAAAGATAAAATAAGTGTTACTAAAAATATTGATTATGATTTAATTAATGAACAATATTTACGGGAAGAGTTAAGTGTTGAATCAGTTGAGTTAGATCGCAGTGAAGTGGTTGTTAAAGGAAGTGAAGATGCCATTAACAGTATTGCTTCAGTTAAAGCTTTAATTGATTTAAATAATGATACTTTAAGTGATGTAGGAACATTTACAGTTGATAATGTTAAATTGGTAGCTTATGATTCTAAAGGGGAAGTGCTTGATAATATTGAGATTGTACCTAATGTTATGAGTGCTACAATTACGCTTGATACTTATTCTAAAAGTGTTCCTATAAAAGTTAGAACAACGGGTACTTTAGTGACTGGTAAAGCTATAGCTTCGATTTTAATAAATAATAGTAATAGTCATTCTATAACTATTTATGGTGATGAAGAACAAATTAGTGAAATATTAAATGTACCTGTAACAATTAATATTGATGGTGATGGGGCTAATAGCACTAGAAATTATAATGTTACTATTTCTAAACCTACAGGGGTAAGAGCTTTAAGTGAAAATAATGCAAGTATTACAGTTACTTTTGGTGATGAAAAACAAAAAGAGGTAGAAATTTCAACTATTTCAAGCAAAAATTTAGCTAGTGGATATACTGCAAATATTATTGGTACTAGTAGTGTTCCGGTAATTGTTAAGGGTGTTCAATCAGTAATTGATGATGTGACAGAAGATAACATTAATGCTTATATTGATCTAGAAGGCTATACACCTGGTGAATATGATGTAGAAGTTAAAATTGAAAATGATGATCCAAGACTTAATTTTGTTGTTTCATCTAAAGTTAAAGTTAAAATTTCTAATTAAAGTACGTTTAAAAGATAAAAGAATGGTAAAAATATCATTCTTTTTATAATGTGTTATTTTGGGCTATGTCATCGTTCGACAAAATATTTACCTGCCTTGTGTTAAGATAAGTGCTAACTCTTAAGGGAAGGGGGTGAAGTATGTTAACGGAGTTAAAATATAGTTTAAAAGATGATATATG
>CASEOP010000004.1 GCA_949289505.1 uncultured Mycoplasmatota bacterium | reverse complement strand
TGTTCATCATTAATAAATGAAACACTATCATCTTTAACTAATTGTCCATCTATTTCTATATATATTTCATCAGGACTATTAATCATTATTTCTGTTATATTGTTATCTTCTAATAATTCCGAAATAGGTCCATAACCATTTATTTCATTATCAATTAAATTAAACAAATGACTACGCTCTAAATTTGATAAATCATAACCTTCTATTGTTTTATCTATTTCATCATTTATCCATTCAGTTAAACTAACATTATTAGGCATCTCATTATCAATTAAATTTTCTATTATTTCTGTTCTAAGCTTATCTAATAATTTTTTATCAGGGAAAATATCATAGTCATTTAAAATATCTTGTTTTTTTTGCTTAATCCTAACATCAAAAGCATCTCTAAGCGTCTTCATATTTCCCACCTTCTTTATAAATATCCGTACATATACCCATTAAAGTTGTATAATCTTTACTAAATATTGATGAAGATCTTTTATCTAAAGTTATTATCTTTCCATTCATAATAAAAGTATCAATATTTTTCAAATAAAAATCTCTTGTTAATACATAATCAATATTAGCTTTAATTATATTTTTAATATCATACAATCCAAAATAATTCTTATAAGGAGATATACTTTCATTTAAAATAACTTTATAATTATTCATATTAGTATCCTTAAAAATAGAAATTAAACTTCTCATATTTTTAAGATCAAGCGGATCATTAGTAACCAAAAACAAGATATAATCAACCACATCTAACGTTAAAATATTAAAGTCACTTAAATTATGAGTTGTATCAATTAATATAAAATCATAATTAAAAACGGCTTTATCAAGTATTATTTCCACATATTTAGGATCTATTTTTAAGGCTTGACGAGGATCTTTAGGACTAGCTAAAACATCAATATAATCATCATATTTTGTAATATAATTTTTAAACTCTTGATATCTATTATTATTATAATCATCAACAAAATTATAAATACTTTTTCCATTAGGAATATTTAAAGCTGCACTTACCCCCCCATTAGATAAATCAAAATCAATAATAAGGACTTTTTTTTGCAATACTTCTAAAATACCCGCTAAATTAAGAGCTGTTATTGTTTTACCAACTCCCCCTTTAGCCGAAAATAAACAAATACTTATTGCTCTGCTATTCATTTAAATCATTCCTTTTTATTCAAATTTTATTTTTCCATTTTCAAACTTACCCGTTATATTTACTTTTATTTTATATTTATTTAAACCAATAATTTTCCCAAAAATACTCTCAATTTCATAAGTATTTTTTATCTTTAACCAATCGCTATTTTTATCTATTTCTAAATTTTCAACCGGAATATCATTATTTTTAAACATCTCTATTATTTTTTGCTCATCATCTTCTTGATATAATTTAGTAATAATTGTCCTACTAAGCTCTTTTAACTCAACATTCTTACTAACTATATAACTAGTATCAACAAGTAAAGCTGCTAAACCTAATAATATAGGAATTAAAATAATAAACAAAACTAAAGTTTGACCCTTTTTATTCATTACTTATACTCCTTTTAACTTCTAATAAGTAAGGATTATCAAAAACAAGATTTAATCCTGGCGTAATAATATCTATTTCTTTAGATAAATGATAAATTTTAACATCACCATTTAAATCGACAAAAAATTTTAAATCCTCCTCATCTAAATCATCTAAGATTTCATTCTCATTTTTTCCAGCATCATATTTTAAAATAGCCTCTGTCAACAAACTTTCTAATTTAGTCTTATTATAAAGAATATTACCTACATCAATAATTCCTAGAACAAGAATTAGAAAAACAGGTAAAATAATAACAAATTCTACTAATGCTTGCCCTTTCTTATTCACACAATTCCACTCCCTTAGGATGTATTTATTAATAATTATTGTTCCTTTTTTTCTTCGCAATAACCTTCTCCAGGTTTATCTCCCTTAACATATTCTTCATCTACCAAACTACACGATGATTTAGTTATGGCATCTTTTAAATAGCCGCCAAAATAATTAACAAGCGCTATCGCAATAACACTTATTAAAGCAATAATTAGAATATATTCGACTAAAGCCTGGCCACGTCTATTCATAACTTTCCACCCTTATCATAAATAATGATATAATAAATTATTATAAAAGTCAATTATTCCCACAAAAAAACAAACGCATTAAATTCTAAATTTTATATTTATCATTTATAGCAAGTATTTTTAGTAATATATTTTTCTACTTCATGTTATAATTTATTAGGTGATAATATCATGAACATAACAACTAATAAAAGAAAATATAAAATTATAATTGCAAAATCTTTTTATAAGCGTTTAACAGGTTTTATAGGTAAAAAAAATATTAATTATGGCATACTTTTTCCTAGATGTAATTCTATTCATACATTTTTTATGAAAGAAAACATTGATATTATAGGCTTAAACGAAAATAACGAAGTAATTTATAAATACGAAAACTTACCTAAAAATAAAGTTATTAAAATTAATAATAAAGCCAAAAAAACAAGCATATTAGAGTTACCTAAATATGCTAGTACAAAAATAAAAATTGGTACAATTCTTTTAATAAATGAAGACTAATTACTCTTTCCATTCAAATATATAATCACAAATTTGGACTTCATCACCCGGTTTTGCCCCAAGTCTTTCTAATTCCTCATCAACACCCATACCTTTTAACTTACGTGCAAAACGTCTAACTCCTTCATCTTCATCAAACCTTGTCATTTTAAATAGTTTTTCTAATTCATCGCCTTCTAATAACCATATATCATTAAGTTTAGTAATTGTAAATGGTCTTTTATTTTCAAACTTATATAATACATGACTTGCAAATTCATCATCTTGATATAAGGGTTCAGCAACTATTTCATCTAAAGTATCAGCAAGTGTTTTCATAAGTACATCAAAACCCGTATTAGTTACTGAACTAACCGGAATAATAGTTAAATTAGGAAAAGCTTTTTCAAATTCTCTTAAATTGTTTTGAGCATTATCTAAATCCATTTTATTTGCAATAACTATTTCTTTTTTTAAAGCTAATTTATCACTATAATTTTTAATTTCTTCTCTAATGATTTTATAATCATCTATTGGATTTCTTCCTTCCATTGCCCCCATATCTATAACATGAGCAATAATTTTAGTTCGCATAGCATGTCTTAAAAATTTATGCCCAAGGCCTATACCTTCACTAGCTCCTTCAATTAATCCAGGAAGATCTGCCATAACAAAACTTCGCCCATCTTTTAACTTAACCACTCCTAAATTAGGGGATAAAGTTGTAAAATGATAACTTGCAATTTTAGGTGAAGCCGCACTAATCATCGAAAGAATTGTTGACTTACCAACACTAGGAAGTCCTACCAATCCAACATCTGCAATCATTTTAAGTTCAACTTTTAAAGTTTTTTCTTCACCGGGTTCACCAAGTTCACTAAACTTAGGTGCAGTATCAGTTTCAGTTCTAAAAGCAGCATTTCCTCTTCCACCTCTACCCCCCTTAGCCACAATAACCTCAGTATTAGCACCAACTAAATCAGCTATAACTAAATTAGTTGAAACATCAGTTATAACTGTCCCTTCAGGTACTTTTACAATTATATCCTCTGCACTAGCCCCATTTTTATTTTGTCCTTTGCCATTTTCGCCTTTTTTAGCTTTAATTACTTTCATATATCTAAGATCAATTAAAGTTTTTAACCCTTTATCAACTTTAAAAATAATGTTAGCACCTCTTCCACCATTTCCACCATCAGGTCCACCCATAGGTACACACCATTCACGTCTAAAAGAAGTACAACCATCTCCTCCTTTTCCCGCTAAAACTTTAATAGTCAATTCATCTACAAACATAATTTTTCACCTACAATTATAATATCATAAATATTAAAAATTTACTATTAAAAGAATATAATAAAACTCATCACTAAATCACCTTTTATTAATATATAACAAAAGAAAAAGGCACTTTTCTTCCTAATTCAATTTTAGTGCCTCTATCTCTTTTTTACTTAAACCGGTATATTTGATAATAGATTCAATATTTAATCCATCATGTAACATATTCTTCGCTGTCTTTAATATGCCCATACTTTCACCCTCAGCTTTTCCTTTATCAAGTGCCACTCGCTCTACATCATTTATTTTATCGTATAGAGCTCTTACTTCTTCATCATTTACAAACTCTTCCAT
>CASEOP010000003.1 GCA_949289505.1 uncultured Mycoplasmatota bacterium | reverse complement strand
TCTTAAGGGGTTACAATGTCGTAATCACATTTCTAATTCCTATTATAAATATTGTTAAAATTGCTATATTTTTTTCAATTTTTATTGTTTTTGAGTGTTTTTTAATGAAAATATGCAAGATCTAAAATCGAAGAAAGTCTTTATTTATAAGGGCTTGCTTGAGGTTACAATAAATCGTAATCAACCAATTGATAACATTTTTATTAACTCCATTATTTTCATTCATTTAAATCATCCTTTTCTATAATTACTACTATATAATTTCCATTTTAATTATCGTAGCAAGAATTTTCTACCTTTTTAGATACATATATTCTTTTAGCCTTATTTATTTTTATCAACCAAATTAATTTAACTTCTTAATTATTATTTTTAATCTATTTTTTTATATTACTAATTTGCTTTACCTACCTTACTAAATGGATACATAATAAAATTAGCCGTTCCTTTTATTTCTTTAGCATTTATTTTTCCAAAGGCTCTACTGTCTAGAGAAATAATACGATTATCTCCTAAAATATAATATTCATCGTCTCCTAAAGTAACAGGATCAATATTGTATGTTACACCATACCCATATTCATCTTCTAATAATTTATCATTTATATAGATTTTATTATTTTTAATTTCAACTGTTTCGCCAGGTAAACCAATTATTCTTTTTATTAAATTATTACTTTCTCCTTCAAGTTTTATAACCACAATATCAAATCTATCTATTTTTCCTAATTTATTTAAAAGCATTATTTCATTGCCTTCAAGCGTTGGATACATACTGTTGCCATTTACTTTTACTGGAGTCATAATAAACGTTCTTATTAATACAACTAATATTATTATAATAATGTATGGTATTAAACTTTTTAATAATTTCATTTTTTTCTCCTTTTACTATAAGATATAGTATCATTTTTTTCTTTTTTCTTCAATATTTTTAAAAAGAAAAAACTCATTAAATATGAGTTATTGTCCTTTAATATTAACGTTTCTTTCTTTAACACGGTATTCTTTACGCATACCTTTGATAAAGTTAAGTTTAGCACGTCTTACAAGACCATGTCTTACAACAACAATTTTGTCAATTGTTGGAGCATTAACTGGGAATATACGAGTTACACCAATTCCGCCTGATTTTTTTCTTACAGAAAAAGTTTCAGAAACTCCACTACCTTTTTTAGCTACTACTAAGCCTTCAAAAGCTTGAATTCTTTCTTTTTTTCCTTCTTTAACCCATACATCAACACGTACAGTATCTCCTACACGAAACTCAGGAATGTCTTGTCTAATATGTTTAGCGTTAATCTTATCAATTAAATTTGCCATATTTCTACATCCTTTCTAAATTTATATTAACCAATAATCATTAATGTAATTAAGCGGATTATTTTTCTTGGGTCTTAATTATTATAACATATCATAACTAAAAAAACAAATGTTTTTAGTTTGCAACCTTTCGCAAGACGGCAATTTCATCTTCTATCAAAGGTCTAGCTTCGTCTTTTAAAAAAGACATTTCTTGATAATCAATAAAATTGTTATTTATGCTTAAAATTGTTTTTTTTATTAATTTATTTTCTTTATAATAAACCATAACTTGATCTTGTTGAGGTGAAATTTTAGCATATAAAATTTTGCTAGAAAAAGGTAATATTAACTTTACTTTAGGTTCATTACCATTTTTTTCAATTTCAACTATTCCACAAACTAGTTCACCATTTTTATTTTTGTATGTATGATCTATTTCATAACCAATAATTACATATAAATTATTTACTTGATTAAAAAAAGAAAATAAAGGATTTAGTGTTATTTCTATATTTTGCTCCTTTATATACAACTTATTTAAGGTCATTAACTCTTCAACACTATACATTTTATAACAACTCTTCTATAATTAATTAACACTTTTTAAAGTAACGTTATAAGCACCATTTGGACTTTCTACTGAAACTATTTCTCCAGCTTTATGTCCAATAACAGCCTTACCAATAGGAGATTCATTAGATATTTTATTATTAAATGGGTCAGCTTCAAGAGAGCCAACTATTTTGTATTCTTCATCGTCTCCTGGTTCATATTCTATTACTATTGTTGAGCCAACATTAGCAATATTTTTATCTTTATTATCAATAATCTCACAATGTTCTAGCTTATATTCTAATTCTTTAATACGACTTTCAAGTTGGGCTTGTTCATTTCTTGCTGCATCATAGTCAGCATTTTCTGATAAATCACCTAAAGAACGTGCATATTTTAATGCATTTATTACTTCAGGTCTTTTATTTAATTTTAAATCATTTAATTCCGCTTCAAGCTCTAAGTACCCCTCTGGAGTAAGAACTACGGTATTTTCTTTTTTCATTTATTTCACCTCATTATTAATTTATTTTTAGACATCTACAAAAGGATACTACAAATAGTTTCTTTTGTCAAATACTTTTAATCGCATAATAGCGTTTTTAGTAATAGCTTGGTTGCACTTTAAATAAACACGCATTTGTGGATGTCTTGCCACTTCTATTATTTGCATAAATTCATCATATATTTCTTCTATTTTATATTCAAAAGTTTCCATATTAGGGCCAAAAAATTCAACTATATCCCCTTTTTTAAAATAATTCCTTTGTTCTATTAATAGTAAGCCATCTTTATTTTCTAATACTAAGCCTAGAAAATCTTGATTAGATATTTCTTCACGTCCTAAATAGTATTGTTCTTTATCTGTAGGTAATTTAGCAAAAAATTGCGGAATAGACTCCCTATTGGCACAGCGATTAATTATGTCATTAGAATATAGTATGTCACTTTCTTTTAAAGTATTACTCTTTATTTTGGAAAATAAAGAGTGATATTCATGAATGACGGTAGCAATATAATAAATTGAACGCATTCTTCCTTCTACTTTAAAAGAATTTACTCCTATATCAATCATATCTTTTAAATATATAGCCATATTTAAATCTTTGGGAGTCATACTAAAAACTTTATCTTCATTATTTATGTTAAACACCCAACGGCATATTTGAGCGCATCCTCCACGATTAGAATCTCTATTGGTAACTACATTGGATAAAACACATTTGCCACTAAAGCTTGTACACATGGCACCTTGGATAAAACATTCTAAATCAAGATTAGTTTTTTCTTTAATAATTTTTATATCTTCTTTTGATGCTTCCCTAGCTAAAACTATTCTTTTAGCCCCAAGATTTTTATAAAATAAAGCAGCTTGGTAATTCAAAGTACTTGCTTGAGTAGAAATGTGAATTTCTAATGGTATATTATTTTCTTTAACTATTTCTATAACGGCTATATCACTTACTATTACAGCATCTACGTGTATACTAGCTAATTCTTCTAAATATTGTTTTAAATTAGTTAAATCATTATTATGAAAAACAATATTTACAGTAACATAAACTTTCTTATCTAAATTATGAGCAAAATTAACAGCCTCTTTTAATTCATCTTTACTAAAATTAATAGCATTTGCTCTTAATGAATATTCATATCCACCTATGTAAACCGCATCAGCTCCATATATAAAAGCAAATTTTAGCCTTTCTAAATTTCCGGCGGGAGCAAGTAATTCTATCATTTTTCTCTCTCCTTTATTCTGATGATTGATTCTTTTAAGCTTAAATATTCATAGGGGTATTCATCTAATAAATTTGACTTACTATTAATAATTTTTATAATTTCGTCATCACTTAAAAATAAAGTATTAATTAAATAATATAAAACATTTTCATAATTTCGATATTTTAAACCATTAAAGGGTTTAGCTGGATAGATAACTGTCCCATATGGATTTTCTACTATTTTAAATTCTTGCTTTAAATCATTTACTAAATTACTTATTAAAGGTACTTCCTTTTTAAAATGATTATTATAATTAGTTAATAATTGCCTTCTAGAATACATAATTGGAATATAGCCAAAAGTGTATACGACTAGTGGTTTGTTAGCTTTTTTTAGTATTGTTTTTAACTCATCATCAGTAATATCCGTGCTTATAACTACACTATCAATATAATCTAAATAAGTATTTATACTAAGATAATTACAGTTAAAGTGACTTAAGTACAATATTTTAGTTAAATTGTTGGGGATCTCTTTTAATGTTTGTAAAACACCGATGTCATCAAAAACTATACCTTTTATATTTGGCGGTAACAGTTTTATCATCTCTATAAATTTTTCAATTCCATGATTATCTAAAAGTCGATTTACATATATGTAAGCGTTTTCTTCTTTTATTTCATTGATAAAAAAAGAGTTATCAAACCCAACAGTAAAATCTGCTACAGGAAAAAGTAAGGTTATATTTTTTTCTTTAGATAATTTTTTTATGATAGTCTTATTGGTAACTAATACTAAATAATTATTTTTCATTTTTTTTAACACTCACGGAAAGTCCATCACCAACATCATAAAAATTGGTTTCAAATTCTTTATTATCTTTTAAAAATTCGATATAGTTTTCAATTTTTTCAACTAGACTTTTTAAATTTTTAGATTCTATTTCACTAGATTTGCCAACATGACCGTGAAATTTTAAATTATCTGTGATAATAATACCATTATCAGTTAAAAAATATTTAAATTTTTCAAAAAATTTAGTATATTGTCCTTTAGCTGCATCTATAAATATCATATCATATTTTACGCCTGTTAAATTTACATCTAGGGCATCTTGGAAAACGACGTTTATCTTTTTTTCAAAACCACATTTTTTCACATTTTTCAAACATTCCATATATCTTTCTTCATCACGTTCGATAGTTGTTACTGTAACCTCTGGTGATACACTGGCCATTAGTATTGTTGAATAACCAATAGCACTACCAATTTCTAAGATGTTTTTTATATTATTTTTTTTAATATATTTCATAATAAATGCGATTGAATCTTTTTCGATTATAGGAACATTTTTAAGGGAGGCATATTCCTCCATTTCGAGTATAAGTTCTTTCATATTTCACCTCTTAATTAATTATATTCATACCAAAGGCCATTTGCTTTTAAGGACGCTACCATATTATTGTGTTCAGCATTAGTCTTGGTAAAATAAGTTTTACCTGTTTTGTCAGCAACAAAATAGTAATAATCATGCTTACTTGGATTTAAAGCTGCATAAATTGATTCTTTACTTGGAGTACATATTGGTCCTACAGGAAGTTTTCCAGCCATCGCAGCAGGTCTAGTATTATAAGCATTTATATCATTTATTTCACTCATATATAAATCTCTTTCACTAAAATCTACTTGGGCAGCATAATAGGTTGTTGCATCGCTTCCTAAACTCCAATTGTTTTCTAGTCTATTGTAAAAAACGCCTGCTACTCCTGCTCTATCATCGCTATTAGAGCCTTCTACTTCAACTATACTTGCTAAAGTAAGTATTTCGTGAACATTGTAAGAGCTTTCACTTATAAAACTACTATATTCATCTAAAATATTTCCCATTTCATCTAACATTTTTTCAACGATATTTTTAATGCTACTTCCTTGATAAAATTCGTAAGTGTCAGCAAATAAATATCCTTCTAAAGGAAAATATATTTCCTCATTTAAAATATCATCAGTTAAAAACCAATATTTTTCAATTAATTCTTGTAAATATGTCTTGTCAGCTAAGGTATTTATTACTTCTTCTTTAGATGTATTAGTAGCATTTGCAATAATTTGGGCATAATCTTTTAACTTTTTACCTTCAACAAATGTTAAAGAAAAGGTATTATCTTTTTCTACTACTTTTCCATTATTAAAATTAGCTAATATTTCTTCTAAACTCATATTTTCACTTAATTCATACTCACCAGCTTGTAAGTTAAGATTTTGATGTAACCCTACATATATGTAAGCAGAAATTTTACTTTTAATTAAGCCTGAAGCAGCTAGGGCATTAATAATATCAGCTTTACTATCACCCGCATTTATAACAAAAATGATTTTGGTTTCATTTTTAGATACTGCTTTTAAACCTGCAAAATAAAAAGCTATAAAAAGAATAATTATTACCAAAACTGTCCCAAGAATAATTATTATCTTTTTTTTCATACTTTCCCCTATTGATTAGCTTCTATATTAGAAAGTAAATTTTCAATTAAATTCCATTCTTCATCGGTTTTTATATCTTCTAGTTGTAATGTATCACCATTCTTATCATATGTTGCAGCATATGTAATAACATTACCTTCTTCATCAGTAGAATTATCAGTAAAAACTATATAACTTTTCTTTGTTTCTTCCGAATCAAAAGTAAATAATATTTCATATTCTACAGTTTTTCCATTATTGTCTGTTACTGTGAAGTAACGATTTTTATCTTCTTTCATTTATTTTCCTCCATTTTAATAAAAGTTTCTAAAATTAATGTCGCCGCCACCCCATCAATAACATTTTTACGCTTTTTGCGACTTAAATCAGCCTCTAATAAAATATTTTCTGCTTCAACAGTTGTGAGTCGCTCATCTACTAGTATTATTGGAATATTTGTGTATTTTTCTAGTTTGCTTTTAAAATTAATACTCCTTGTGCTTGCAAAGCCTAAGGTTCCGTCCATATTTTTAGGATATCCTAACGCTATTTTAGAAATTTGATATTCTGTTAATATTTTTAAAACCTCTTGTAAAGCCGTTTCATAATCTTCTTTAGCAAATTTTATTACTTTTAAAGGTTTAGCTATTATACCACTAGTATCACTAATAGCTACACCTAAACTTTTAGTTCCTAAATCTAATCCTAAATAACGCATATTTCACCTACAAACACGATTATTATTTTATCAAAAAAAGTTAAAAAATACAAGCCTTCGTTAATCCTTATTTTGACAATTTCCTTTCCATACAACAATAGTATTGCCATTTTCATCTAAGTCATAAGCATAACATATACTGTTATCACTATTACAAATGGCAAGTTTGCAATAGTGAGCACTATATTCTAATTTATTTTTAGGTTTTAGAATAATTAATAGTAAAATTTCAATGAAAACTAAGATAATCATTATTACAATAAATGTCTTTTGCTTGATTTCTTTATTCATTTTACCACCATATTCTAAAAAGTAAAAAAATTAATATTAGAATACATGCACCAAAAAAGATTGCTTCATATAATTTAATTACTTTTTCTTCTTGTTTTTTTTGCTTTTTCATTTTCCTACCTCTTAATTATTCTAACATAAACTAATAAAGAAAAAAAGCCCATTTGTTTTAATATGTTTTAAATTTTAGGGCTTAAGTTATATGACTGGCAAAAATGTTCGAATTCTAAAATAGTCGAATCGTTTAAATGATAATCGTCTAAATTATTAATGCTTTGCATAAATGGATAAAATAAAGATACATTATAATTCTTAGCTTTTAACATATTAATAAATTTAGAAATTTCATTTTTATGTTTCTCAATATATATTTTGACATTGCCTTTATTAGTTAATACAAGTACTTCATGAGCATTAGATAACGCGTTATCATTCCATTGAAATTCAATGTAGCCTTGTTCTAACAATTTAAATAAAACATTTAACTCTAGTTTGTTAAAATGCTCTTTTACATATTCTTTTATTATTTTTCCAAACATTTTTATTTTGTTTAATACCATCATATTTAAATCAATTTGTTCAATAAATGTAATAGTTTTACCGGCTATTTTCTTTAATCTTTCCTTAGCTATAGTTTTATCTAGAGTTTTTTTTATTTTTATAGTGCCATGGTCATCATATATTAGTCTATTTATGCTAACTAGAGTATGATTAGCTATACGTATATTTAATTTACTTAAATATGCCATTATTAAAACTATATCAGCGCTATCTATTTCCTCAAATTTATATATAGTTCCTGCAATTACATTTTCTATATTTACTTCTTCTTGCATTATTTTACCTCCTACTTCATTCTAACACACATTACTTAAAATTCAAGCTTATTTTCTTTTAAATGTTTTAGTTATAGTAGGCAAAATTGTTATATATCAGTTTCTTTTATGTATATCTAATATTACATATTTATATTATTTTTTATTTGTTTTTAAAAAACCAAGATAATTATAAGCATTATCTTGGAAATTATATATAATAAATGAAGATGATATTTTATTATATATTTAAATTTTTTATAAAACCAATTAATATTATTTTTATTTCTTGCTTTATTCTTTGTTTTTGAATTTGATAGTAGCTCTAGCTGCAGCGAGTCTTGCAATTGGAACGCGATATGGACTACAAGATACATAATCTAGTCCTACTTTTTCACAAAATTCAATACTAGCAGGATCACCTCCATGTTCACCACATACACCTAAGTGAATATCAGGCCTTGTGTTTCTTCCGTTTTTAGCGGCAATATGGACAAGTTTGCCAACACCTTCAACATCTAATTTTGTAAATGGATCACTTTCAAAAATTTGCTTATTATAATAATCGCTTAAGAACTTAGTTGCATCGTCTCTTGAAAAACCATAAGTCATTTGGGTTAAATCATTAGTTCCGAAAGAAAAGAATTCAGCATATTTTGCTAATTTATCAGCGATTAAGGCTGCTCTTGGAATTTCAATCATTGTTCCAACTTTATAAGTTAAATTACTATTATTTTCTTCAATTATTTTATTTGCTTCTTCAACTATTATATCACGAATATATTTCAATTCTTTTTCATCGCTTATTAACGGAATCATTATTTCAGGGTTTACAATAATATTTTCTTTATTAATATTTATAGCCGCTTCAATTATAGCTCTTGTTTGCATACGTGCTATTTCAGGATAAGTTATAGCTAGTCTACAGCCTCTATGTCCCATCATTGGATTAAATTCTTTTAAAGATTCTACCCTTTTTTTTAAATCTTCAAAACTAAGATCTAAACTTTTGGCAAGTAGTTTTATTTCTTCATCAGTGTGAGGTAAAAATTCATGGAGTGGTGGGTCAAGCAAACGGATAGTAACACTATAAGGAGCCATTGCTTTAAATAATTGTTCAAAATCATTTCTTTGATATGGTAATATTTCATTTAGGGCATTCTTCCTTTGTTCAGTCGTTTTGGCGGTAATCATCTTTCGAAAGTTAAATATTCTTTTTTCTTCAAAGAACATGTGTTCTGTTCGACATAAACCTATACCTTCAGCCCCAAATTGACGAGCTTTTATTGCATCTTTTGGTGTATCAGCATTGGTTCTTACTTTCATTCTCCTAATACTATCTGCCCAACTCATAAAAGTTTCAAAATCACCACTAATACTCGATTCTTCGGTTTTTATAATTCCATCGTAAACTTTGCCTGTTGAGCCATCTAGGCTAATTTCATCACCTTCATGATAAACTTTACCATCTTTAGTTGTAATAGTTTTTGCTTCTTCATCAATAATTAATTCACCGCAACCTGAGATACAGCATCTACCCATACCGCGAGCAACAACTGCAGCATGGCTAGTCATTCCACCACGAATTGTCAAAATACCTTCTGCATGATTCATACCTTCTATATCCTCTGGTGACGTTTCAAGTCTTACTAATATTGTTTTTTCACCCGTTTTAGCATGGGCTGTGACATCTTGTGCATTAAAATAAATTTTTCCAGCTCCAGCACCAGGAGATGCGGCTAAGCCAGTAGCTATAACTTGACCATTTTTCAAAGCGTCAATATTAAAGGTGGGGTGAAGTAAACTATCAAGTTGTTTGGGTTCAACTTTTAACAGTGCCTCCTCTTTAGTTATTAGTCCTTCATTTACTAAATCAACCGCTATTTTTAAGGCAGCTTTAGATGTCCTTTTTCCATTTCTAGTTTGCAACATAAAAAGTTTAGCGTTTTCGATAGTAAATTCCATATCTTGCATATCTTTATAATGTTTTTCTAACATTTTAGCAATATTTTCAAATTGTTCATATATTTCTGGCATTATTTGTTTTAATTTACTAATTGGTTCAGGGGTTCTTATCCCCGCTACAACATCTTCACCTTGAGCATTAATCAAGTATTCACCATATAATTTATTTTCGCCAGTTGCAGGATTTCTAGTAAATGCAACTCCGGTTCCAGAATTATTGCCACTATTACCATAAACCATTTCTTGAACATTTACGGCCGTTCCCCAACTAGATGGAATATCATTCATTTTTCTATAATATATAGCTCGTTCATTATTCCAACTTCTAAATACAGCTGTAATAGCCTCTATTAATTGAACTTTAGGATCTTGGGGAAATTCCTCATGTGCTAGTTCTTTATAAATCTTTTTAAATTCTTTTGTTACTAACACCATATCATCAGCAGTTAAATCTGTATCAAACTTAGCTTTTTTAGCTTTTTTTATTTCTTCTAATTTTTGTTCAAAATTGGATTTTGGATAACCCTTTACAACATCAGCAAACATTTGAATAAAACGACGATAAGAATCATAAACAAAACGTTTATTATTAATTTTTTTACTAAAGCCCTCTGCCACTTCATCATTTAAACCTAAATTTAAGATTGTATCCATCATCCCAGGCATACTAGCTCTTGCTCCGCTTCGGACACTTACTAGTAAGGGATTATTAATATCTCCTAATATTTTTTTGGTTATTTTTTCTAATTCTACTATTTTAGCAAATATTTCTTCTTTAATGGTTTCATCAATAAGTTTATTATCTTCATAATACTTATTACAAGCTTCGGTTGTAACCGTAAATCCACTTGGAACAGGCAAGCCCAAGCGAGTCATTTCAGCTAAATTAGCCCCTTTCCCTCCTAGTAATTCTTGCATATTTTGATTACCTTCTGAAAAAAGATAAACATATTTTTTACTCATAGTATCCTCCTTTATTTTTATATAAGAATTATAACATGCTCGTTTTAACTAAACAATAAATCACTTATATTTTGACAAAAAGTTAACGAATAATGCAAAAAAATTTACCAAAAGGTAAATTTATTGATTACTATTTTTTTCTTGAAAACATAAAGCATCTAAATCGTTTATAAAATTATTTATTTCTTCTTTTGTCGTTATTCTAGCTCCACTAGCATATTTATGACCGCCACCATTATATTTGCTAGCAACTTCATTTATAATTGGGCCATGAGAACGAATACTTACTTTGTATACTTTGTTTTTAACATCTTCGGTAATAAAAGTCCAAACTATTACTTCACGTATAAAATTAAAATTATTAATTAAATTAGCTGGTGTTGCCAAATCTACACAAAATTGTTTTATTATTTCATGGGGAATTATGATGTAGCCTAAACCATTTTCGGTTACAGTCATATTAGTAGCTATGTAAGCTTGAAATTTTACTTCATTAAGGGATTTTTCGTATAAATAATTATATAATGTTGGGAAATTGATGTGACTTTTTTTAATTAATTCATGAACGATTAAAAATGTCTTTTCGGTTGTATAGGGAAGTAAAAATCTATCACTATCTGATACAATTCCTAAATATAAATTACTAGCTATTTTAGAGTCTATTTTTAATGGTGTTTTTAATAATAGTTCGGCTATCATTTGACAAGTAGAACAACTAGCTTCATCAGTCCAGTCAACTGGTCCTTTTATATCTTCGGCTGGATGATGATCAATTTTCATTATTTCTTTGTATTCTAAATTTTCAATTCCGTCAACGCGAGCAATATTAGGCACATCAAGGACGATTAGTAAACAATCTTTTAAATTACTATTATCAACCTTATCTAAAGTGCCATAATATTTAAATTTTGAAACACTTAAGCCTACAGCATAAACTTCTTTTTCAGGAAAAGTTAATCTGATTGAATCTCTTAAGGCTATGGTTGATGCTATAGCATCTGGATCGGGGCCAACGTGTCTTGCAATAACTATTTTTTTGTAATCTTTTATTTTTTTGTAAACTTTTTTTATTATACCACTATTAATGGTAATCGCCCCCTTTATTTAATTAAATTGTAAGTATCTATTGCGATCATAAGTTCTTCATTAGTTGGAATTACATAAACTGGTATACTAGATTCAGTAGAAATTATGCCCTCAGTTTGATCTAGATAACTTGCGATATTATTGTTTTTTTCGCGATCAACAAAAATATTTAAACATTTTAATTTATTTAAAATCTCTTCCCTAAATTCTCTAGCATTTTCTCCAAGCCCGGCAGTAAATACTAAAGCATCTACTTTTCCTTCTAATTTAACATAATATTTAGCAATATAATCCACTATTCTATTTATATACATGTTATTAGCCAAAATAGCCTCTTCATCATTATTTGCCATAGCCGCTTCTAAATCACGATGATCACTATATTTTCCTAAACCTAAAAGCCCACTTTTTTTATTTAAAATCGTATCAACTTCTTCTAAGGTAGCATTAGATTTTTTCATATAATATGGAATAATAGAATAATCTATATCACCACTGCGGGTTCCCATAATAAGACCGGCATTAGGAGTAAAGCCCATAGTTGTATCAATGCTTTCACTATTTTTGATACAGCATATAGATGCACCACTACCTATATGACAACTTATAATATTTAATTTTTCTTGGCCTAATTTTTCTTGCATAACTTTTAAAATGTATTTATGACTAGTTCCATGGAAACCATATTTACGAATTTGATAGTCTTTGTACCAACTTAGAGGAGCTGAATATAAAAATTCTTCCTCTTTCATGGTTTGATGAAAAGCAGTGTCAAATACTCCAACCATTGGTGTTTCTGGTAATAGTTCTCTAAAAGCTTTGATACCTAAAATGTTGGCAGGATTATGTAGAGGAGCTAAACTTGATAATTCTTCTACATCTTTTATTACTTCATCATCAATTATGACACTTTTGGCGTATTTATCTCCTCCGTGAACTAAACGGTGGCCTATACCATCTATTTCTTCTAATCTATTTATTATTTTATTTTCTAATAATTCGTCAATTAGAATTTTTATTGCATCTTTATGATTTTGCATTACTGCTTCTTTTTTTACTTTTTTGTCCGCTATTTTAAAACTATATATGCCATCATTTAAACCTATTTTTTCAAAATTGCCACTAATTAATTCATTTTCCTCGGGTAGACTAATCATATTAAATTTTAATGAGGAGCTACCGGCATTTACGGTTAATATTTTCATAATATCCTCTTTTCTATATTTTTATTATACAAAAAAAAAAGGAAGATTGCTATCCTTTTTTAGTCTTTTTAATTTTTTGACCACTTGGCAGTTAGCGTTATATCTTCACTAACTACTTTAGAAAAATCAAATTCTTGCTCATCATGATACCAACCAGCAAAAGTGTAACCTTCTTTATAAGGATCCTTTGGCATTTTAATGATACTTCCCTTTTCTATTTCAATATCTTCTATTTGATTAGCACCATTAGTATTAAAACTTATTGTAATCATATTTTTGGTACTATTTATTTTTTGATATTTAGCAATTAGAACTAAGTTGCTAGTTATGGGTTTATTAAAATCAAATTCTTTATTTTGATAATACCAGCCTATAAATTCATAGCCTTCTTTAGTTGGAGTAGGTATATTATCTATATGATTGTTTTCTTCTATTTCTATAGGGTTTATAGGAGTACCATTTAGAGTATCAAAAGCTATATAATATTTGTTTTCTTTTAATTCTTTCCAATGGGCGGTTAAAGTGATATTTGTTTTAATTTGACTATTAAAATCAAATTTTTGGTCATTTAAATACCAGCCAGTGAAAGTGTAACCATCACGTATGGGGGCAGTTGGTTCTTTTACTTTTTTCTTGCTATCAATTTCTATAGGAGCAATTATACTGCCACCATTTGAATTAAAGGTGACTAAGTAATGAGGTTTAAACATAAAATAATAAATGATAAATACTATTATAAATATGCTTATTACTAGGATTAGACTGTATTTTATAACTTTGAACATATTATCACCTAAAATTATTATGAGTTTATTAGGTGTTTGATATGCTATTTTTTTAAAACGATTCCGCCATAAGGCATTATTAAGTCTTTTTTAGCACGTTTTAGTGTATAAACTGGTTCACTAGTTTCATAGCTACTAGGAATAGGAACATTAACAGGATTATTTGTTCTATTAATTGCTATAAAAGCACGATTTTTATCACTTATTCTTTCAAAACTAAAGTATTGTTCATTTATATCCTGAATTTCTAGTTTAGCACCTTGTAAAAATTGTTCTTTTCCTCTTATCCTTCCTATATATTTAAATAAATTTAATATTTCATAGTCAATATTATCCCAAGTAAATGGCCTTCTATTAAGTAAATCCCCTACTCCTTGCATACCTATTTCATCACCATAATAAATTGAAAATATACCTGGTAATAATCCTAAAGTAAAGACATACGCCATATATTTATTTCGGGCTTCTATGTAAGACTCATCTTGTAATTTATAATATTGCCAATTAGGATTGCGATTATCTTTAATATCCCAAGCATATCTTCCTTCAAAAATATCTTTAGCAAACAAATTAATTCCTCGACATATATCATGAGTTGAGGTAAAATTCATTCCGGAGAAAATAGCATCATCAGGATAAGTACTATTTATCTCATTAATTTTATTTATTAATTCTTGGTAATTACCATCACGAAAATATTTAATATATGGATTCATAAAATTGTAGTTCATTACTGAGTGCATACCTCTGCCACTAGCAAGATAATTTCTATTATTACACATAGGATTTTCCCAAACTTCACCTAATATAAATCCATCGGGTTTATTACGAACAACTGCTTCATGTATTTTAAAGGTGAATTCATCAGAATATTCATCAGGTACATCTAATCTTAAACCATCTATTCCTCTTTCAAACCATTTGTCAATTATTCCTCCAACCCCTGTGATATAATTGCTCCAAGCATCACCATCAGCATTGCACTTTATCATATTTGTGTTGCCAAACCAATGATAGAATTTTAATTTTCCATCTTCTTCGTAATAGTGATAAAAAGGTAAATATGGTGAGGAATAACCTTTAGATGCGCCAATTGTATCATAAGTATCATAAAGATTGAAATATTTACTATCATCTCCTGTATGATTAAAGGCTACATCAATAATTACCTTCATTCCCCTTTTATGAGCTTCATAACATAGTAATTCTAAGTCTTCATTTAAGCCGATATAGGGATCAACTTTTTCAAAATCACCACCATCATAACGATGATATGATTGGCTTTCAAAAATAGGACTTAAATAAATTATATTTACTCCTAAACTTAATAAATAATCAAGTTGTTCTATGATTCCTAATAAGTCACCACCATAAAAGTCATTACACCATCTGCCACTATTGTCTGGACCTAATTGTACTTCTTCGCTCCAATTTTCATGAATATTTCTATTAGGCATTGGCTTTAATTGGCTTTTTGAACCCCGTCTATATCTATCAATTATGATATGATACATTATAGCTCCCTTGCTCCATTTTGGAGAAGCATAATTGATACTTAATTTGCCCATGTCAGCTAGTGATATATATTCTTGCTTTATAGTACCATTTTTATCTACATAGTAAATATTATTTCCTATGTTAAAAGAAAATAAATATTTATATAAAGCATAAGTTTTTAGATTTAAGTTTGTACTAAAATATGCGTACTCCTCATCATTTTTTAAATGAGATAAATCATAATAAATGTGTTCATTGCCTTGCTTGATTATTAATTTAGGATTATTAATCCAACCGTAAATCATGGGTATTTTTATTATTACATTATATGTTTTACTATCTTCTTTTCTATCAATTTCTATAAATTCATAATATGCTTTTTTACTAGTCATAAGCGCACTTCCTATTTAATAAAAGTATAACAAATTATAATATAAATAGCTATCATGTTTACATAATTTTACTTTTTACTTACATTTAATACTAACCCAATACTGATCATGCTAATAAGCAGGCTAGAGCCGCCATAAGAAAAAAATGGAAGTGTAACACCTGTAACAGGAATTAATCCAACGACAACCGCTAAATTTAATGCAGCTTGAATAAATATGCCAAAAGCTAGACCAAAGGCTAAATATTTTTGAAATAAATCATTAGATTTCAAAGCTATCATGAGCATACGATAGAAGATGAAACAAAAGAATCCACAAACAATTAACACCCCTAAAAAGCCAAATTCTTCACTAATAATAGAAAAAATAAAATCAGTTTGCGGCTCAGGTAAGTAAAAATGTTTTTGCCTTGAATTTAAAAATCCTTGCCCTAATAATCCCCCTGGACCAATAGCATATAAACTTTGAATTATTTGGTATCCACTTCCTAAAGGATCACTCCAAGGATTCAGAAAAGATATAATTCTTGCCATTCGATATGGGGCCGCTATAATAAGGCCTATAATGCCTAATAAGCCTAAAATACCTAACTTAATAAAAAAGGAGATTTTTAAGCCTGAGGCAAATATTAAAGCTATGAGGGTAAGAACCATTACCATTGCCGTGCCAAAATCCGGCTCTAACATTATTAATAAAAAGAAAAGACCGATAATTATAAATATGGGCAAAGCCCCCTTTTTAACATCGCGCATATTTTTTTGATTATGGGCTAAATATTTAGAAACAAAGATAATCAATCCTATTTTGGCAAATTCACTTGGTTGAATCCCAAGACCACCTATTCCAAACCAGCTTCTACTACCATTTCGAACTGTTCCTATTCCTGGAATTAGAACTAAAATTAATAACAAAAAACATATTATTAATATTAAGTTAGCTTTTTTTTTCAAAAATTGCAAATTAATTTTACTGACAAATAGCATAACAACTATTCCTAAAAAGAAAAATATAGTTTGTTGTCTAACGTATTTAAAAGCGTCATTATATTTAAAAGTTGCCCAAATACTACTCGCAGAGTAAATCATGACAATTCCAAAGATGCTAATTATGATAACACTTATAAAAAGTAAGTAATCCATATGTTTCTTTTTCACATACTTCACCTATCAAATTTTATGTCTTTAAAAAAAATGTAGAACTTCTACATTTTTGGCTTTGCTTTTATAATTAAAGTTATTGATAATCAATTTAAATATTAAAGAATAAATAATACTTAATAACATTAAATGAAAAATTATCTTCTACTCACATATTTATTTTTACAAATACTTTTTTATTAATTATAACCATACTCCATAAGTTACCGCTGCCATAGCTAATATTAATCCTACTACCCAAAAGTATCTAACAATGTCTTGTTCATTTAGACCAACTACTTCAAAGTGATGATGAAGAGGTGCTCTTTTAAAAACTTTTTTATTAAATTTTCTAATAGCTATTATTTGAATTAAACTACTTAGTGTTTCTACAACAAACACACCGCCAATTAAAGCTAATGATAATTCATGCCTTGTAATAATAGCAATGGTTGCTAAAGCTGCTCCTAAAGATAATGAGCCTAAATCACCCATGAATACTTTAGCAGGATGAGCATTAAAGACTAAAAAGCCTAGTAAGGAGCCTACTAAAAGGAAACAAAATATTGCTACTTCTTGGTATCCTTCCATCCAACCAGCATTCCAAGAAATAAGGCCAAAAGCAAAGAAGGCAATCGCGCTTAAACCTCCGGCTAAACCATCTAAGCCATCTGTGATATTAACAGCATTGCTGCTACCTACTAATAAAAATAAAATGAATAAGCCAAATGTCCAACCTAGGGGAATAGTTATACCAAGACTTGATATAACTAAATCTGATTTACCTCCATTACTCATAAATATGTAGAAAAAAACCAAGGCAATAATCATTTGAATTAGTAACTTTGTAAAAATAGTAAGCCCTTTATTATTGTGATATTTTATTTTTGTATAATCATCGTAAAATCCTAAGGCTGCATAAGAAATAAAAATAAATATTAGGATAGTTAAATTATGGGATATTGAAATACTCCCATTAATATATAAAATTGCTAAGGCTACAATAACTGGGATAATAAATATTAAGCCTCCCATTGTAGGTGTTCCTTGTTTTTTTAAATGCCTTTCGCCAACATAATGACATACATATTGACCTATATGAAATTTTTTTAAAATAGGAATTAGTATAACCCCTGTAATAATAGCTAAAATAAATCCTAATAGAAGAGCCATAGCTGCTTTAGCCAGTATTAACATACGCCACCTCTTTCTTTAAATAATTATACTACTTATTATGGCAAAAGTCGTTATTTTAAGTTCTATTTGACAATTAAATTGACGATTAGCCAAGAAGTAATTTTATTGTCTCGCCCTCTGCTACATAATAATCAGCTTGGGGACTTTGATATATTATTGTTTTACCTGTTCCTGAGTATTCTATCTTATAGTTTTTTAAAACTTTACTTGCTTCTTCTTTACTCATTCCAACTACATTAGGAAGGATACTGTATTTTTTATCTAACCATGTATATTCTTTGGCCATTCCATCTTTACTTGGTTCAATATTTAATATATCTATGGCTGATAACATTACATTTCTAGCAATGGGAGCTGATACTACTCCTCCATATTGCGTTACTCCTTTGGGATTATCTATAGCTACATAGACAACAATTTTTGGATCATCAGCTGGTAAAAAACCCATAAATGATAATATGTAGTTGCCATCTAAATATGAACCGTTTTCTACTTTTTGAGCTGTTCCTGTTTTACCGCCAACACGATAATTTTCAATATAAGCATTTTTGCCACTACCATTAGCTACAACACTTTCTAGAGCATATCTAACTAAACTGCTAGTTTCTTCACTTATAACTTGCCTAACCATTTGAGGCTCATTTTTTTTAATTAAACTATTGGTTTCGCTTTCTAAGAAAGAACCTACTATATACGGATTATAAAGTTTTCCACCATTTATAGCTGCACTAACCGCTCTTACTTGTTGAATAGGTGTTACGCTTATTCCTTGGCCAAAACTAGTAGTGGCAAGTTCTACTGGTCCCATATCACCTACATTAAATAAAATACCAGTTGATTCACCATTTAAGTCAATTCCAGTTTTATCACCAAAACCATACTTATCAATATAATTCATTAATGTTTCCGTTCCTAAAGTTTGGCCTATTTTTACAAACCCGGGATTACATGAGTTTTCTACTACTTCAAGCATAGTTTGCGTTCCATGGCCACCTGATTTCCAACAATGAATAGTAGCCCCATCAACATTTATTGAACCTGTATCCGTAAAGGTATCTTTAAATAAATTTATCGTTTGCTCTTCCAAAGCAGCTGATAAAGTAATTATTTTAAAAGTACTTCCTGGTTCATAAGTCATCCATATAGGAAGGTTACGATTTATTATTTCTGTTTTATAATCTTGATAATTATTGCTATCAAAATTAGGACGACTAGCCATACCTAATATTTCTCCTGTATTAGGATTCATAGCCACTATTAAAGCTTGCTTAGGATCATATTTGCTAATAGCATTATCAAGTTCATTTTCAATAGCTAATTGTAAGTTTATATCAATAGTTAATTGTAAAGTTATACCACTTGTTGGAGCTACATATACCTCCGTTAATTCAAGCTTATTTCCTTTGCCATCTGAAAAATATTTGATAGCACCATCAGAACCCGTTAAATAAGAATCATAGTATAGTTCTAAACCTGATAATCCTTGATTATCAATTCCAACATAGCCTAAAGCGTGAGATAATACAGTTTCATACGGATAGTATCTTTTACTCTCTTTTAAAAGATAAACTCCATCATATCCTAAAGCATCAATTTTATCGGCTATTTCGTATGAAAGTGCCCTACCTTCAGGATGAATTCGCTCAATGGAAGTTGATTTAGTAACATGTTTTAACATATCTTGATAATCAGTTTTTAATATAGTAGATAAATCTTTAGCAACTTGCTCTGGATTATCAATTTGACCAGGTACTACTACTAATGATACAGTTGTAATATTAGTGGCAAGTATTTCGCCATTTCGATCGACAATTAAGCCTCTATCAGCTTTTATAGGTAACTCTCTACTCCATAAACTTTCAGCTAAAGTGTTTAACTTTTCATAAGCAAAAACTTGAATATAAAAAACTTTAATAATTATTGCTATTAAAATAATTACGCTAATTATAAATATAAATCTTATTCTTTCATGAATGTTACTAAAAAACATATAATTCACCAATAAAATATATGAAATATGAAAAAAAGTTAGAAACAAAATTTTCTAACTATATATTTATACGCAACGCTTTTTTGACTCACTTTGATTTTTTGATTTCCTAATATTTGGGGGATTTTAAGAAGACTAGATTTACTTTTAGCTTTTTCATAAATTTCCTTGATTTTAAAATCTAATTCTTGATGGAATTTAAGATTTGGTGATTACAATGATAATAATATACTAAAGGACAGTTTTTAGAATTTTATATAAAATTCTAAAATCATAATTATTTTTATTTTTTTAACTAAACTAATATTAAAGTTACTATTTCGCTAATTATTTTAATTGATTTTATTGTATCTTCAAAAGAAATATCTTTAGCATATTCATAATTTTCTTGATAATTATTCCATAATAATTTTAATTCTGAATCATCTTCAATTAAGTTTATATATTCATTAGCATTTTCCATATAACTTAAAGTTTCTCTATTT
>CASEOP010000002.1 GCA_949289505.1 uncultured Mycoplasmatota bacterium | reverse complement strand
CCTGTTGCATTTGCACTTGTTCCCTGATATATCATTCTTATACTTCCATCACCATTTATTCGTATTATTCTCCAGTAGAAACCACCAAATTTTACCCAGTTATCCGTTGGATTCCCTGCAAAGTAATATGTCGTGCCATAATCATCATTTTGATTTGCATTCGCCGACTTATATATTGTTCCTGTTGTTGATGCTGTTACTGTACTTGATGTTGTTAATGGAAATGTCCTTGTTAGTACGGTTGAATAGTTTGCTAAGATTACATCTTTAGCTAGTAATAATTCATCAAAATACAAATAACATTTACTGCCTTTTTTTAAGTTTCCTACTACGTGTTCACCTGCACTATTAGTATATAATCTTGCATTAGTATCTTTTTCTCCACTTACTTCACAATAACTTTTTTCTTCATTAATTACGTACCCACTTGATGGCATAACTTCAATTGGATCATACCCACCACTTTCGTTAGCTTGATACATCGCTATAACATTTAAATCAGCTAACTTATAATTAATTGTCCCAGTTACAAGTGGTATACTTTGTGTCACCCGGTATTTAGCTTTGGTAAAATTAAGTATAATAGCACTTATCACCGCTACTACAAATAATCCTATTAAAATATTTCTTTTCAAATGACTTCTCTTAAGGGTTTGAAACTCCATCATATTCTCCTCATCTTTCTTTAATGCATCATACCACACTTTAAAAAGTATTACATGCCATTCGACAAAACATATCAAAACTTTTAATTATCATATGTTTTTCTACTATATATTTCTAGTATACAATATCATTGAGTGAAAATCAATAATTTTGTGATTATTTTTAACACATAGTAACCAATTCAAAAAAATTATGAAAAAATACTTACAAAAGAAGTTGATAGGTATGGAAGAAAACTTAACTATTATAGAAATACGTCTTAAACATTTAAGAGAAAGAACTGGTTATTCTCAAATAGAAATAGCCCAAAAATTAAATGTTAATCGTAGTTTAATTGCTTTATGGGAAAATGGTTATGCTAATATATCATTAAAGCAATTAATTAAATTATCATGTATTTATCAAGTACCAATTGATTATTTATTAGGTATAATTGATAAAATTGATAATTACCCTTATAAATACATTAATAAAATAAATTTAAAATATATAGGTATAAAACTAAAAGAAATAAGAAAAGAAAACAACTTAACACAAGATAAATTTGCCAAAAAAATAGATACTAAAAGAAGTAGTATCAGTTATTATGAAATTGGTAAAATGATGATTAGTACTGCTGATTTAAAACAAATATGCGAAACATTTGGTATAAGTGCTGATTATATTATAGGTAACATATCTAAAAAAATTATTAGAGTTAAAAAAACTAAACTTAAAACAAAAGACATAAAAGAAAAAATAAAAGTCAACAACTAACTTTTATTTTTTTATCATCTATTTTATTATAGCTTCTAAACCTAGCTTAATCATATCATTTAATTTAGTTTGTCTCTCCACAGGAGTTAAAACAACTTTAGAATATTTTGAATCAGCAACAGTCATAAGTGTTGTAGCATCTATTCCCATTCCATTAGCAATATGACATACCCCAAAAGCTTCCATCTCTTCTCCTAGTATTTCATATTCTTTAGGAATACGATTTAAAACTCTTTCATAATCAATATATGGACCATAAACATCCATTGTTGTTGTCATACCATAATGTATATCCATATCTAAATCTCTAGCTGTATCTAAAACAACTTTATTTAATTTGTTACTAGCTTCTACCACATTACCAACATAATTATCATATGTATAAGCAAAGTTAGATTCTGAATATATATTTTTAGTAAGTATAACATCTCCTATTTGAACTTTAGGACTTACTGCCCCACAAGTACCAATTCTAATTATTTTTTTTACTTTAAAAAAATGAATTAATTCAAAAACATAAATACTAGCACTAGGCATACCCATTCCATGTGCCATAACAGTTACTTTCTTATTCTTATAATAACCAGTATATCCTGAAGTATTTCTTATATTAGTAACTAATTTAGCATCAGTTAAAAAATTATCCGCTATATATTTAGCCCGAAGTGGATCTCCTGGCATTAAAACTAATTCACTTATATCCGCCTCTTTTTCAATATGAATTGGACTATCACCTATAAACATTTATATCACCTATTATAATATTACCACAATTTAATAAATGAATTAAATATAAAATTACAAATTGACACATCTTTGCAACATTAAACTATCTAACCTAAGTCCCTCTCTATAACTATCACTTCCTAATTCATTTATATAACTACTAAAATACTCCCCTTTATTTATAGTTAATAATTTAAATAAATTATCTTTAATATTATCACTTATTTGTAATTTTAATATTAAAGAACATAATAAATTAACATCATTTTGATATACATTTAAAAAATCAAAATTATATAAATAACTCAAATAAATTAACCAAACTTTTAACTTAACATCATTATCTTTATAAGCTATAATTCTATCTTTAATAGGCGCTACTAATAAATTATTATCAACTAAAAATAAATCACCTAAATCTATAAAACTAAGCCCCATCCCTAATTTATTTAATAATCTTAAATCATCATCCAACATAAGAATATGTAACAACTTAACTTTAGTTTTTAACAATCTTCTTTCTTCTACAAACTTTTTTAAACAAACTCCATCATTAACAACTTTATCACTTATAATATTCAATTAAAAAAACCTCTCTTTCATTCCTAAGAGAAGTTTATGCTTTTATTTATTATTTATGCCCAAGTTTTCTTTCTATTTCCATTAATCGATTATATTTCGTAATTCTTTCTCCCCTAGACATAGAACCAGTCTTAATAAATGGTATTGATAACCCAACAGCAAAATCTGCAATGAATGTATCCATTGTTTCTCCACTACGATGTGATATTATCATCTTATAATTATTTTTACGAGCCAAAATAATTGTTTTAATCATTTCCGTAACAGTTCCAATTTGATTAGCTTTAAGAAGAATTGCATTCCCCGCCTTAGCTTTTATTCCCTCTTCTAAATATTTAACATTAGTTACAAAATAATCATCTCCAACCAGCATTATTTTCTCACCAATAAATTTTGTTAAAACAGCTAAAGATTCAAAATCAGTTTCTACAAACGGATCTTCAATACTTATTATAGGATATTTATTTACTAAAGTAATATAATATTTAACTAATTCATCACTTGTTAAATTTCTATTATCTATTTTATAAGCTTTCGTCTGCTCATTATATAACTCACTAGCTGCTACATCTAAAGCAATAAAAACATCAACCCCAGGTGTATAGCCAGCCTCTTTTATAGCGTCCATTATCAAATCTAATGCTAAATTATTATACTCTAAATTAGGAGCAAATCCTCCTTCATCACCAACGGAAGTAGCTAATCCTTGTCTTTTTAAAATACTTTTTAAAGTATGAAATATTTCACTAGCTACTCTTACTTTTTCACTCATCTTCTTAACAGTTGGAACTATCATAAATTCTTGGATATCTAAATTGTTATCCGCATGAACGCCCCCATTAATTATATTAATCATTGGAAGTGGCATACTTACTCTACCAGCACTTAAATAAGCGTATAATTCTTTACCTTCTAATTTAGCAGCTGCTTTAATACTAGCTAATGAAACTGCTAATATTGCATTTGCTCCTAAATTACTTTTATTTTCCGTTCCATCTAAAGCAATTAATAATTTATCAATTGCTACTTGTTCAAGTTCTTTTCCTACTAAATTATCTTTAATTATAGTATTAATATTATTAACTGCTTTTAAGACACCTTTACCATGATATCTTTTTTCGTTATCTCTAAGTTCTAAAGCTTCTTTAGAACCAGTTGAAGCTCCAGATGGAACTTGAGCCCTAGCCGTTATACCATTATCTAAATATATTATAGCCTCCACTGTAGGATTTCCTCTACTATCTAAAATTTCTATTCCTTCTATATTTATAATTTTTGCCATTTATCCCACCTACTTATTTATAAGTATACCAAAACAAAAGGTGAATTATCAATGTTTTATTAGTGTTTGACATAAAATTTAAAAAAAATTACTTTATAGTTTCTAAATCGTATATATCCCTTTTTTAGTATAATAAAATTATTGTCAATCCAGCCTGTAAATATGGACTAATTTTTAGTAATTTGTTAAAATTTAAATATGGTGAATTATATGAATTACAATAATTTTATAAAAATTGATACTAACTTATTATTAGAAAATATTAATTATATAAAAAATACTTATAAATATTCTTATTATATTTTAAATGTAAGCAACAATGCTTTTAATCATGGTATGTATTTAATTAATTATTTAACTGATAAAATAGATTATTTATATGTTTTTAGCTTTCAAGATTTATTATTAATAAGAAAATATAACAAAAATATACCTGTTATTTATAATGGAAGTATTAATGACAATAACATTTATGATTTAATTATAAATAATGCTATAATAGTTATTCATGACATAGACACTTTAAAAAATATTAGAAGTTTAAACATTAAAGATGTTGTAAATTTTATATTTTGTATTGATCCCTTAGGATTTATTGGCATTGATAATAAAAATGATATTTTAACTTATTTAGAATGGGACAATAAATATTTAAATTTAATGGGAATAATTAGTGAAGTTAAAGAAAAAGATTATGATGCTTTTAAAAATATTATAAAGCCTTTAAATAATTCTTCCCTAATGATTTTAAACAACGAAAAAGATAAGCGAAAAATTCACAATTCTAATGCCATACTATTAGATTATTCCCTATATGGTATTAATGAGCATAACAAAAAAATATTTAAAAAAGAAACACCTATCTTAAAACAAATTTTTACTCTTAATTCTTATATAACAAAAATTAAAAATATAAATATCAAAAAAAAGGAAAAGCATATAGCTATAATTCCTTTTGGCTTAAATCACGGTATGTCTAAAAACATAAAATTTGTTAATATAAACCAAAAAAACTATCAAATTTTTGCTATATTAGAAGAATATACTTATATTTTAGTAGATGAAAGTATAAAAGAAAACATGCTTGTTAAAATTACTTCCTCTACCAATCCTTTAGAAAAATATTTTCAAAAAGATTGTATAAACTATTTCTCTTATTTCAATTCTAATCTCCCAATTATTTTTGAAAATTATATCCTAGAAAAAACACTAATTTATTAAAAAAGATGTTTAAAAGTTATTGACATCTTTTTTAATTAATGATATATTAATTTACGTCAGCAGTAATGGGCGCTTAGCTCAGTTGGTTAGAGCACCTGCCTTACAAGCAGGGGGTCATAGGTTCGAGTCCTATAGCGCCCACCATTTTTTTTGCCGACATAGCGTAACTGGCAGCGCAACTGACTTGTGGGATAGAAGCTTAAGCTTTTTGAACTATCTTGCACCTATAATTAGAAATAGTTATAGTGGACGTCGCTAATTCGGGGAAAGCTAAATAAATTAAGGGGATTATGAATTGTAAAAATTGTGGTATGTTACTAAGACGAGGTACTAAATATTGTAGTAATACTTGTCAAAAGGATTATGAATATAAACAGTATATTTATAATTGGAAACATGGAAAAGTTAATGGTATGAAAGGTAAATATCAAATTTCTAATCATATAAGACATTATTTATATGAAAAATATGAATATAAGTGTTCAAAATGTGGTTGGAATAAAGTAAATCCTTATACTAATATTATCCCATTAGAAATAGAACATATTGATGGTGATTTTTCGAATAATTCAGAATCAAATCTTATCCTTTTGTGTCCTAATTGTCACTCGTTAACATCAACTTATAAAGGCGCTAACAAAGGCAAAGGAAGAAAAGATAGAAATAAGTATAATTTACACGCCAATCCCGAGCTAAAGGTTTAACCTTGAGTGTAGAGACTTTATACGATGAACCTAAGTCAAATTGATATGGTTAAGAGAAAGTCCAGACTACAAACATTTAAAATGGTAGTGAAAACTATAGTAGTATGAATCAGTAGGTTGGGGGTTCGACTCCCTCTGTCGGCACCATTTAAATGCGGGGAGATAGCGAAGTGGTCAAACGCGGCAGACTGTAAATCTGTTCCTTCGGGTTCCATGGTTCAAATCCATGTCTCCCCACCACTTTTAAAATTGCCTCGTAGCCAAGTGGTAAGGCATCAGACTTTGACTCTGACATTCCGCTGGTTCGAGTCCAGCCGAGGCAGCCATTCTTGGTTCGCTAGCTCAGCAGGTAGAGCATTTGACTTTTAATCAAAGGGTCGAGGGTTCGAATCCCTCGCGAGCCACCATCGAGTTTATAAGGGTTTATGAAGATTTCATAAACTTTTT
>CASEOP010000001.1 GCA_949289505.1 uncultured Mycoplasmatota bacterium | reverse complement strand
ATCTACTTTTTTCTTTGGGTAAAAACATGATATAATATAATAGATTTATGAGGAAGTGATGAAAATGAATAATAATCCAATTAACTGGTATCCAGGGCATATGGCAAAAGCCAAGAGGCTTATGATTAAGGAATACAAGCATATAGATATTGTCTATGAATTAGTAGATAGTAGAATACCTAAATCTTCAAAAATAGCTAACATATATGATATTATAGGTAATAAGCCTAAAATACTTATTATGACCAAAAAAGATTTAGCAGATGAAGAGATGGCTAATAGATGGGTTAAATATTATGAAAATTTAGGAACTAAAGTATTATTGGTTGATTTAAACAAAGATGAAGATATATTAAGAATTGTTAATGCAACCCATGAACTTGCTAAAAGTTTGCAAGAAAAACGTGAAGAAAAAGGCTTAATGAAAAAAGATGTTAGAGTGTTAGTAGTAGGTATTCCTAATGTAGGCAAATCGACCTTAATTAATAAAATGGTTGGCAAAAAAGTAGCTTTAGTTGGCAATAGACCAGGCATTACTAAAGGTCTTGTTTGGCTTAATACTAAACATAACATTACTTTACTTGATACTCCAGGTATCTTATGGCCAAAATTAGAACAACAAGAAGTAGCTTTAAATTTAGCTTCATTTTCAGCGATAAAAATAGAAGTACTTGATGAAAATGAAGTAGCTGTTCACATCTTAAAAAAATTAAATAAATATTATCCTGATAAATTAATGGCGAGATATAATATTAAATCTAATCCAGTAGAACTTAACATTGAAAGTGCTTATAATACTATTGCTAGAGCAATAGGGGCTAGAAAAGCTGATGAAATTGATTATGAAAGAGTAAGTAACAAAATTATTAATGATATAAAAGGGGAATATATAAAAGGAATAGTGTTTGACCATGAAATCTAATTTACTTAAATATGAGAAAGAATTATATAAAAATAACATAACTTTAATAGCAGGAGTAGATGAAGCCGGACGAGGGCCTTTAGTTGGACCCGTTGTTGCTGCGGCTGTAATTTTACCTAAGAATTATGAATTAGAGGGCTTAAATGATTCTAAACAATTATCTGAAAAAAAGCGCGAATTATTTTTTGAAATATTACAAAAAGAAGCATTAAGTATAGGTGTAGGTATTGTTGATGCCCAAGAAATTGATAAAATAAATATTTTAGAAGCTAGTAGAAAAGCAATGTATATTGCTTTAAATAATTTAAGTATTAAACCCGAGTATATATTAAGTGATGCTATGAGCTTAAATGATATAGATATTCCATCTCGTCCCATTATTCACGGCGATGCTCTATCATTATCTATAGCAGCAGCAAGTGTTATAGCCAAAGTTACAAGAGATCATATTATGTACGAATTAGATAAATTATATCCATATTACAATTACAAAAAAAATAAAGGCTATCCGACTAAAGAACACTTGGAATTAATTAAAAAATATGGTATAACTAAAGAGTATCGTTTAAGTTATAAACCAGTTAAATTAGTAGTGGAGGCAATAAATAATGAAAAAAGTGAAGAAGTTATGGCAAAATAGAATTTTTAGAAATTATTTTTTATTAATAATATCATTTTTAATACTAGAGATTTTATTTCATTTAATCAATCAAATCCCTATATTTTATATAAGTACAATAAGAGTAATAATAGGTTTAAATATTATTGCTCTATTTTTGGGATATTTATTTAGCTACTTACCCAAAATAGTTAATAACATACTAAATATAATATTAGTTTTAATTGCCAGTATCTATGGACTAGCTGAATTAGGATTTTACAATTTTTTAGGAGTATATGCCTCAATTGGCACTAACACACAATTAGGAGCAGTCAATAGCTATCTTAATGAATTTATTAGCAGTTTTAAATGGTATTTTTATTTAATGATAATTCCATTTTTTCTAATATTAATTTATTACATATTTATTGAAAAAAAAATAACCTTAGATTTACCAAAAAGAAAACTAAGCAAGATAGTTGTTTTGAAAAAGATTATCCCGCTTATTATTATCATAATTTTATCATTATTATATTATTCAACTTTAAAAATTCCCTTTATGCAAGATAAAATTCAATCACCAACTAACTATGAACTATTTAAAAAGCCTACTAACGCAAGCTTAATAATAAGAAACTTTGGTTACATTAGTTATGGCTTATTAGACATAAAAGAGTATGTCTTTCCTGGCAAAAGTGTTAGAGTAATTGAATTTAATCAAGAATCTTTAAATAGCGAAATAAATAGTGATACCTTAAATGCTTTAATTGATAACGAAAAGTGGTTAGGAATTATTAATGAAGAAACAAATATTGAACTTAATACCTTAAATAACTATTTTATTAGTAATCAAATAACAACCACTAATAGTTATACTGGCTTTTTTGAGGATAAAAACGTAATCTTTATCATGGTTGAATCAGGAAACGATATTATGCTCAACGAAAAATACTACCCCAACATAAATAAATTAGTTAAAAATGGGCTTAACTTTACTAATAATTATTCACCAAGAAATATTTGCAGCACGGGAAATAATGAAATGAGTACTATGATAAGCTTATATTCTATAAATAATAATTGTACAGCAAATGTATATCAAGATAATGAATATTTTGAAAGCATCTTTAATTTATTTAATAACGCTAATTATGAAACAAACAGTTTTCATGATTATTATGATTGGTACTACAATCGCAACATTATACATAAAAATATGGGTAGTCAAGCATTCTATGATGCTATCAAATTAGGCTTAGATTTCAACTATAAATATAATTCTTATAATACTTGGGGGAATGACGAGGAATTAATGGAAGCCTATTTAGAAGTTATGGATAAAAATGGTTATGATAAGCCTTTCATGAGCTATATTACTACTGTTAGTTCTCATCAACCCTATAAGATAGCAAGCGAATTTGGTGATATGTATATGGATTTATTTCCAGCTGATTACTCTAAAGATTTAAAAAGTTATATGTCTAAATTAAAAGTGGTTGATAATGCAATTGGCATATTACTAGATGGTTTAGAAACTAGAGGAATATTAGATGACACAGTAATAGTTTTGTTTGCTGATCATTATCCTTATGCTATTGATACTGATAAATTAAATGCAGAATTAGATTATGATGCAAGTGTTGATAATAACGCTGATAAAGTGCCATTTATTATATATAATAGTGAAATTGAGAAAAAAAAATTCACTAATTATACAAGCTATGTTGATATACTTCCGACCATTGCTAATTTATTTGGTTTAAAATATGATTCAAGACTTTATCTAGGAAGTGATGCCTTAAGTAATGAAGCTGAATCATTAGTAATATTTATTGACGGTTCATGGAAAAATGAGAAAGCTTTTTATAATGCTAGCACTAATGAAATACATTATTATACAAAAGATACGTATAGTGATAAAGAAATACTTGAAATTAATACTAAAGTGAGGTTAAAATTAGAAATGAGTAGTTTAGCAATCAAAAACAACTACTTTAGTTATTTAAATAAAAAATTAAATAACAATACCACTTCCGATTAAAAAGAAAGGAAAAGATATGAGTGAATTAGTTATAGTCGAATCACCGGCTAAAAGTAAAACTATTGAAAAATATTTAGGCAGTAATTATAAAGTAGTATCTAGTAAAGGGCATATAAGAGACTTAGCAACAACCGGCAAATACGGATTAGGGATAGATATTGAACAAGGATTTATCCCCAATTATATTCCTATAAAGGGTAAGAAAAAAGATATAGCAACGCTAAAAAAGCTAGCTAAAGAAAGTGATAAAGTCATTCTTGCAACTGACCCAGACCGCGAAGGTGAAGCAATATCATGGCATTTATATGATGAATTAGGCTTGAAAGAAAATAATTGTGAAAGAGTAGTATTTAACGAAATAACCAAAGATGTTGTTGTAAATGCCATAAATAATCCCCGAAAAATAGACATGGACTTAGTTAAAAGTCAAGAAACAAGAAGAATGCTTGATCGAATAATAGGTTTTCGTTTAAGTAAACTTATGCAAAGAAAAACAGGTGGCAAAAGTGCCGGGAGAGTTCAAAGTGTAGCCCTAAAACTTATTGTAGATCGTGAAAGAGAAATTGAGGCCTTTATTCCTGAAGAATACTGGACAATTGAAGCTGACTTTAAAACTTTCAAAGCCAGTTTAGAAAAATATCAAGACAAAAAAATAGAAATAAAAAATGAAAGTGAAGCCAATGCTATTTTAGCTAAGCTTTCTCCATCATTTAAAATTGCTAGTGTAGAAGAAAAAGAAAAAGCTAAAAAGCCAAAAGATCCATTTCGAACTTCTACTTTACAACAAATGGCGGCCAATCGTCTTAACTTTTCATCTAGCAAAACCATGCAAATAGCTCAAAAACTTTATGAAGGTATGAACATAGGTAAAGAAACTGTTGGTTTGATTACCTATATGCGTACTGATTCTACAAGATTTAGTGAAATTTTTATTAGTGATGCTAAAAATTATATAAAAAATAACTATGGTAATGAATATGTTGGCAGCGTAAAGCCAAGTAAAGAACCTAAAAATGCTCAAGATGCCCATGAAGCAATTAGACCTACTAGTATCTTAAGAACCCCTGAATCTATCAAAGAATATTTAAGTGCTGATGAATACAAGCTTTATCGTTTAATTTATATTCGTTCTTTAGCTTATTTAATGAGCAGTGCCAAAATTTTAGCAACGACTCTTAATTTAGATAATAATGATTATTTATTTAAAGCAACAGGCAGTGTTCTAAAATTTGATGGCTACTTAAAAGTTTATAGCGAATATGAAGAAAGTGAAGATGTAATTTTACCGAATTTTAAGGACTGTCAAAACGCTGAGATTGAGGCTGATAAAATTGAAAAATTTCAACATTTTACAAAACCAGCTCCAAGATACACCGAGGCAAGCTTAATTAAAGAAATGGAAAGTTTAGGCATCGGTAGACCTAGTACTTATGCAACTATTTTAAAAACAATAATAGATAGAACATATGTAAGATTAGAAGATAAGAAATTTTATCCTACTGAAATTGGCTTTGAAACAACGGATAAACTACAAGAATTTTTTAGTAATATCGTAAATGTAGAATATACTGCAAACATGGAAACAAAGTTAGATGAAATAGCTGAACATAAAATAAATAATATTGAAGTATTACAAAATTTTTATGATGAGTTTGCACCTTTAATTGAAAAAGCATTCAAAGAAATGGAAAAGAAAGAACCGCAAAAAACCGGTGAAACATGTCCTGAATGTGGGAGCGATTTAGTAATTAGGGAAGGCAAATTTGGCCAGTTTGTAGCCTGCAATAATTATCCTGCCTGTAAATATGTTAAAAAAGAGGAAAAAGAAGTTAAAGTTATAGCTAAGTGTCCTAAATGTGACCATGATATAATAGAAAGAAAGACTAAAAAAGGTAAAGTGTTTTATGGTTGTAGTAATTTTCCTAAATGTAAATATGCTACATGGTATGAACCAATTAAAGAAAATTGTCCCAACTGTAAAAACATATTGGTAAAAAAGAACAATAATATTGTTTGTGAAGAATGTGGTTATGTAAAATAATCACTTTTTTAATTGCCTTATTAAATTTTTAATGATAGAATTTAATAGGTGTAGAATTATGAATACTATTAAAACATTTAATGAAATAGATTGGACTATTTATCCTTATTATGAACTATGTAATATAGAAAATATAGCATTAAGAGCCAAATATTTAATGGCTTATCAAGAAGAATATGCTAAAATATGTGAACTATATCCAAATGCCGAACTTCCTTTTGGTAAATCAATTAGTGAATATTATTATTTACTAGAAGAACAAGTTAAAACTAATGAAAGTACTTACATTTTTCCTGGAAATATTGTTTGTTTTTATCCTGCGTTAAATATTAAGGTTGCTAAAAAAGATTGTACGTGTTTTATAAGTGGTGCCGTAATAAAACAAGGTAGCGAATATTTAAGTTACAAAGCATTTTTATATAATAAAACTTTAAAAAAATCTTTTGTTACTCAAGAAATAAAAGCCGAGCTTGGCATAGACTATTCTTTTCCTTTAACTTTAGAAGATTTTGAGCTATTTTATTATCGATTAAGCAATTCATATACTTTAAATTTAATAGCAGAATATAATATTGAAAGTATGTTAAAAAGCCCATATATAAGATGCTTAAGAAAACACAAATAATTTGTCGAACGCTTTTTCTTGCTTTTTATAAAGTAATAAAGTATTATAATTAACCAAGAAGCTTTTAAAAAAATTATATTTTGGTATAATACTAATTAATAGAGGAGAATTATGAATATATTAAAGGTAGAAAAGATATCGAAAAAAATTGGTAAAAAACAAATTTTAAAAAATATTTCTTTTGAATTAAATAGTGGTGATATATTAGCTTTTATAGGTCCAAATGGTGCAGGTAAAACTACAACAATCAAATGTATTTTGGGTTTACAAAAAATAAATTCTGGTAACATTTTTATAAATGGTTATGATATAAAAAAAGACTTCAATAAAGCTATAGCAAAAACAGGCTGTATTGTAGAATCACCAGACGTTTATCTTTATTTGTCAGGTATGGACAATTTAAAAATTCAAGCTCGCATGTATAAAAATGTTATAAAAGATGATATAAATCGTGTTATAGAATTAGTTGGCTTAGAAAAAAGAATTTATGATAAAGTCAGTAAATATTCTTTGGGCATGAAGCAAAGATTAGGCATAGCTATATCTTTATTAAATTCACCTAGTTTACTTATCTTAGACGAACCAACTAATGGGCTAGATCCTGAAGGAATAAAAGATTTAAGAATTCTTTTAAAAAGACTTGCTAAAAGTGGGGTTGCAATTATGATATCAAGTCATAATTTAAGCGAACTCGAAAGTTTTTGTAATAAAGTTTGTATTATTTCTAATGGCAAAATCGTTGAAGAAACATCAATTAGTGAAGTAAAAGAAATGGACGAAAATAAATACATTATGAAAGTTAATGACAGTACTTTATGTAAAGGTCATCTTAAAACTATTGATAAAATAATAGATAAGAAACATATTGAAGTAATAAAAGATGAAAATGAAATAGCTATATTTATTAAAGAATTAATAGAAAGTAATATTTTAATTTATGAAGTGATAAAACAAAGAATGACTTTAGAAGAAGCTTTTATAAAAAAAGCTAAAGGAGAAAATCATGATAAAACTAGTGCACAACGAAATAATTAAGCTACTTAAAAAGAAAAGTTTTTACATTGTAACCATAATATTTATTTTATTTTGTATACTAACAAACGTTGTATATAAAACACCATTTAATAATTCTTTAAATGAGCAAATAGACATAGCAAAATTAAAAGAGCAAACCGCAAAATTAAATTTAGATAACGAAGAAGAATTATTAATATATATTGAAAATTCTACTCAAATTGAACTTGAAGAATTAAAAGATAAATATACATCAAGTATACAAGAATATTTAATTACGCACTTTTTATATTCAGACATTTATAATAAATATGAAAGTAAATATATTTATGAAGATAATGATTTATATACAAAGTATGAGCAAACCGTTTCAAATAAAGTTAATTATATCAAAAATGAGAATTTTAAGTTTTTTTTAGAAGAAAGGATATCTTATTTAGAAGATAGGGTGTCTAAAACTGTGGGAATAGAACAAGTAAGATATACTAAATTATTAGAATATACAAAATATCGTCAAAAAAATAATGTTCCATATGATTATAATAACTATTTAAACAATTCTCTTGATTTTTTAGAAGAAAATATATATGAATACATTAATTTACAAAATGACGATAATTTAACTGAAGATGAAGAAAAAAGATTAGAATACTTAAATGAAAATATGAGTATTCACGAATATGTAATTGATAATCAAAAAGATATCTTAAATGAACAAACTTTACGAGAAGTATTAATTAATTTTTCGGGTGAATTTGGTATATTTATTTTAATTTACACGATAATGGCTGCCGGCTCTATTGTAAGTGAAGAATATCAAAAAGGAACCATAAAGTATTTATTAACTAAACCCCATAAAAGAATAAGTATATTAACATCTAAATTAATAGTTTTATTAATGCTAATCCCCTTAATTATGCTATTTATGTGTATCATAGAAATTATTATTGGTGGCCTAATTCTAGGCTACGATTCTCTTTGTATACCTGTAGTGTTATACAAAAATAATTTATTGTATACATATCCAGTTATAACATATTTAGTAAGTCTCTTAGTAAGTGTATTTCCAATGTATTTAATAGTTGGCTTAATATCTTTTATGATTAGTTCCATTACTTTATCAACATCTGGTGCCATTACAATAGGTTTTCTTGCATATTTATTAGGTAATATAATATCTAATTTAGCATTAATTTATAAATTACCAATATTTAAATATTTTGTCTCACTTTATTGGGACTTCAGCTATATAATAACTGGAAAAACTATTGCTTATAATATTACCTTACCCATTAGCTTTATAATAATTTTTCTATACATTGTAATTATTCTATGTATAACCTATGTAACTTTTATTAAAAAAGATGTAAAAAATATATAGAAATTGTTATAATAATTTTAGGTAGTGATTATAGTGAATTATAAAGCATTTAAAGCAATATTTATATTTTTAATAATAGTATTATTTATTTTAGCCACATTCTTTTTTGTTAAAGGATTAACAATGGAACAAAATGATGAGACAAGTACTATTTATTCTAGTAGTTCAAAAATTGATATAACGACAATTATAAATGACATAAAAAGCAATAATAGTGAACTAATTTATGAAAATAATAATATAAAAGAATTTATTAGCTTAGCTTTCAAAGAAGAAAATAAAATTAAAACTTATATAATAGATACTTATACTGGTGAATTATTAAACTTTAAGGATATCATTAAAGAAAATAAAATGGCAGAGTTTGAAAAAAAAGAAGAAGAATTATTAAATTTGAAATATCCCAAATTTATTATAGATGGAATAAATTTAGGTGAAGGGGAAAAAGTATATTTAATTAAAGAAAATGAACTAGTTATTTATTATTACAATTATAATTATGAATACGAGTACAATGAAACCGTATTTTTAACAATTAATTATAATGAAATACATAATTGCTTAAATTTTACTCACGTCTTAGATAAAGACTATTCTAATGAAGATGGTTATAACTATCAAAGTGATAAAAAAACAGTAGCTATAACTTTTGATGACGGACCAAGTAGTAAATATAATTCTCAATTTCTAGAAGTTTTAGCTGATAATAAAGCTCATGCAACCTTTTTTATGGTTGGAACAATGATGAACAATTGTCAAAAATGTGTTTTAGATACTTACAATTCTGGTAATGAAATTGGTAGTCATACTTATAATCATATAAACATAAAAAATAAAAGTGTTTCAGAAGTAGACGAAAACATTAAAAAAACAGATGAACTATATTACCAAATTACTGGAAAACACATCACCTATGTAAGGCCTCCATATGGTGCTTATGATAAAGAAAACTTAGAAAATATTAAATATCCACTTATTTTGTGGAATATGGATCCTGAAGATTGGCGGATTCATGATGTAAATAAAATCGTGGATTATATAATTGAAAATGTAAGCGACGGCTCCATAATTTTAATGCATGAATTATATGAAAGTAGTTTAGAAGCTTTAAAAATTGTTTTACCTAAACTTTATACCATGGGCTATCAAGTAGTAAGTATAAGTGAATTAGCTGAATTACAAAATAAAACTTTAGAAGTTAATCATGCTTATAGAAGTATAAATTAAACTAATCCTATATCGGTATCAGGAGCAGCTTTATTTATTTCATTATATAAAGCTAAACCACCCGCGACCAAAAAAAGGATAGCCGCAATAAGTTGAACATGAGCATGAATAACTTCTTTTTTTGTGCTTGTTTTTTTTAAATACTCCACATCTTCATAACTAACAATAACAAAATATAAATATATAAAAAAAGCAACGCAAAAAACAGTAATATTTAAAGTCCTATAAATTTTTTCGTTACGATAATCTTTTGTTTCTAAAAAATATTTTTCATAGGCATTAGAAAGTAGGGCAGCAATAATAATAAAAAAATATATTAACCATATTAAATTTTCTTTCTTCAAACGATTTAATTTAATACCTATATTCATAATAAATTATACGTTCATAAAAAAAGAATATAACCAAAAAAGCTATATTCTAATTTAAAGTTTTATATAAAGATTTATAAGTAGGACAATTATTAAGTAATTCCTCATGGGTACCACTTAACACTAATTTTCCTTTATCAATGACAAAAATAACATCAGCATCAATTATAGTCGAAAGTCGATGAGCAACAATAATAACCGTGTGATTTTTTACTAAACTATCAATTGTCTTTTTAATATACTCTTGTGATTCATTATCTAATGCGCTAGTTGCTTCATCAAACAAAATAATCTTAGTATTTAACATAAGCGTTCTAGCAATTGCTATTCTCTGCTTTTGACCTCCAGACAAATTGATTCCGCCTTCACCAATAACAGTATTATAACCTTTTGGTAAACTCATAATATAATCGTCTATATAAGCTTCCTTGCAATATTTTCTAACTTCTTCAAGCGTAACATTTTCTTTTACTAATTTAAAGTTATCTAAAATTGATAAATTAAACAAAAATGGACTTTGCCTAATAATAGAAATATTATTTCTTAGTGTTTCATAACTTAAATCTACAATATTTTTATTGTCAATAGTAATAATACCAGCTGTAGCATCAAAATATCTTAATAATAGATTAAATATAGTGCTTTTCCCATTGCCACTTCTTCCTACAATAGCCACTTTTTTATAAGGTTCAATTTTTAAGTTAAGCCCATTTAAAGTATAATTATCATCATTATTATATTTAAATTTAACATCTTTAAATTCAATATAACCCTTAACTTTATCTAAATTCAAATTCCCATATTTTTGATCTTGATATAAAGTATTATTTAAAATTTCTCCAATTCTTTTAAGAGATACACTAACTTTATTAAAATTAACTCCAAAATCACTTAAACTTTCAATAACTTCATCAATCCGCCATATATATGTTTCAATCATTAAAAATACACTTAAACTTATTTGGTTATCAAAAAACAACTTTCCTGCTGTAAACAAAATTACAAACTGAATTATAAAATAGCATAGGTTATTTAATCCATAATACCATCTTTCATACTTTCTTATTTTCTCTGTATGACCAAACAGTTTATCAATAATAATTGCCACCTTTTTTTCAACCGTATTCGTAATACCTAAAGCATGAATTTCTCTAATACCAGTTATATTTTCCGTTGCAACCTTTACATATTGATCACTTTCTTTTTTTATCAATTCTTGACTTTTTTTGATTTTCGGAAAAAACTTAGTAGAAATAATCCCCATAAAAACTGCCAACAAAACAATTTCTAAAAATAAAATAATTGATACTTTTATAGCAATAATAATAACTACTATTGCTACCAGCGCTTTACATATTAATTGTACCAAATTTCTAACGAAAAGTCTTTAGTTTTGTTAAAATAATGTTGCAAAACAAAAAGTGTTGAGTTATTATAAATTCCGCT